>NZ_LZKV01000111.1:0-13468 GCF_001672995.1 Mycobacterium sp. 1482292.6
CCGCGCGCGCCGCGCCGGTAGCCGTGTCGTGGTCGCCTCATACCTGCTGGCCGACGGCCTGTTCCAGCAACGGCTGCACGGTTGTGGCGCCGACCTGGTCAGCGAACCGCTGGGCACCCATCCCGGGCTCGCGCGCCTGGTCGCCAACAGGTTCCGGCGGGCCCTGCCGCCGGTGCTTGCCCCCACCGCCCGGCACGCATCGCGCCGGTCGAGCCCGCATCAGCTGGCCCGCGGCCGCGCCGTGCGCTCGGTGCCGTAGCGCCAAACGCCCACCGTCCAGCCACGCCGGTGCCCGGCGTTCCTTGATCTTTGCCCGCAGACGGGTGATCCTGGCACCATGCCCCGTCGCGAAGAGCCGTCGCGTGGGATCCTCGACCCGGTCGCCAAGATGTTGCGGTTGCCCTTCGGCACACCGGAATTCATCGACCGGATGGTCACCGGCGGGGTCAACCAGGTGGGCCGGCGGACCCTGCGCACGCTGATCACCACCTGGGACGCCGCCGGTGGCGGCCCGTTCGCGGCCAGCGCCATCGCGTCGACGGGGATGGCGAAGACCGCCGAGATCGTGCAAAACATGTTCGTCGGCCCGGTCTTTGGCCCGCTGCTGAAAATGCTGGGGGCCGACAAGGTCGCCCTGCGCGCCTCGCTGTGCGCCTCACAACTGGTGGGCCTGGGCATCATGCGCTACGGCATCCGCTCCGAGCCGCTGCATTCCATGTCGGTGGACGCGATCGTCGACGCGATCGGGCCGACGATGCAGCGCTACCTGGTCGGCGACATCACCCGGTGAACCGGGGTCGGGATCAGGCGGCCCGCTGCTGGTAGTCCCGCGCGATCTGGACGTAGCCGTCGGCGGTGATCCGCACCGGGTACACCGGCACCGAGACGGTCGGATCATCCAGGCACGAACCGTCTTCGAGCGAGAAGGCCTGCTTCAAGATGGGCGACTGCACCGTGACGCGGCCGTCCCGGTCGCCCACGATCCCGCGTGACAGCACCGCGGCCCCGGAGAACGGGTCGACGTTGCCGATAGCGTGCACCGAGCCGTCATCGAGCCGGAACAGCGCCGCCTGGGAGCCGTCGTCGAGCAGCACGCCGACGCCGCGACCCGGAATGAGGTGGTCGTAAGCGCAAGCGTGGGTCCACACCGCAATGTCGTTGAGAAGTGTCATGATCCCTTCCTCACTCTTCCGGAGTTGTCGCTGTACGAACCCGCGGCATACCAATGGACACAGGGATTTTGCGCCCGGCATGCTCGGTGAATGCCACCGTCGAGTCGACGGCATCCGGGGCGTTGACGAACGAAACGAACCGCGACAGCTTGTCCGGGTCGTCCAACACGCCCTTCCATTCGCACTTGTAGTTCTCGACGTGCCGCTCCATTGCGGCCTCGAATTCGGCGGCCAGGCCTAGCGAGTCGTCGCACACCACCTCGCGCACGTGGTCGAGGCCGCCGTCGAGGGAGTCGACCCACGGCGCCGTGCGCTGCAGCCGGTCGGCCGTCCGGATGTAGTACATGACAAACCGGTCGACATAGCGGACCAGCGTTTCGGTGTCCAGATCGCTGGCCAACAGCTGCGCGTGCTTGGGCGTCATACCGCCGTTGCCGCCGACGTAGAGGTTCCAGCCCTTTTCGGTGGCGATGACGCCCACGTCCTTGGAGCGCGCCTCGGCGCATTCCCGCGCGCAGCCCGAGACGCCCATCTTGATCTTGTGCGGCGCCCGCAGGCCGCGGTAGCGCAGTTCCAGATCGATGGCCAGCTGCACGGAATCCTGCTGCCCGTAACGGCACCAGTCGGTACCCACGCAGCTTTTCACCGTGCGCAACGCCTTGCCGTAGGCGTGGCCGGACTCCATGCCGCCGTCGACCAGGCGCTTCCAGATCTCCGGCAGTTGGTCGACCCGGGCGCCGAACATGTCGATCCGTTGACCGCCGGTGATCTTGGTGTAGAGCCCGAAATCCTGGGCGATCTGGCCGATCAGGATCAGGTGCTCGGGCTTGATGTCTCCGCCGGGCACCCGGGGCACCACCGAGTAGCTGCCGTTCTTCTGGATGTTGGCCAGGAAGTGGTCGTTGGAATCCTGCAGCGAGGCCTGCTCGCCTTCGAGGATGTGCTCCGACCCGGTGGAAGCCAGGATGGAGGCGACCACGGGTTTGCAGATGTCGCAACCCTTTCCGCGGCCGAAGCGCTCCAGCAGACCGGAGAAGGTCCGGATCTCGGTGGCGGAGATGATCTCGAAAAGCTCCGCGCGCGACTGGCTGAAGTGCTCGCACAGGGCCTTGGACTGTTCCACGCCCTCGGCCTCCAGCAGCTGCTTGAGCAGCGGGACGCACGACCCACACGAGGTGCCGGCCGAGGTGCACGCCTTCAGCGCCGGGACATCCGCGCAGCCGTCGGCGATCGCACACTTCAGATCGCCCTTGGTGACGTTGTTGCAGGAGCAGATCTGCGCCGAATCCGGCAGCGCTCCAACGCCCAACGCGGTGCTACTGCCGGAGGAGGCAGGCGCGATCAGCGCGAGCGGGTCGCCGGGCAGCTCGCTGCCGACCATGGGTCGCAGCACGCCATAGGAGGAGGCGTCGCCGACCAACACGCCGCCGAGCAGCGTCTTGGCGTCGTCGGAGAGCACCAGCTTGGCGTAGGTCCGGTTGACCGCGTCGTTGATGGCAACCTCGAGGCAGTTCTCGGTCGTCCCCATCGCGTCGCCGAAGCTGGCCACGTCGACACCGAGCAGCTTGAGCTTCGTGGACAGGTCGGCCTCGCCGAACTCCGCGACCCCGTCGAGCAACCGGTCGGCCACCACCTCGGCGGAGGTGTAGCCCGGGCCCACCAGGCCGTAGCAGCGCCCGCCGATCGCCGCGACCTCACCGATCGCGTAGATGTCGGGATCGCTTGTCTGGCAAGCCACATCGGTCAGCACGCCGCCACGCTCGGCGCGGTCCAGCCCAGCCGCGGTGGCCAGTTCGTCGCGCGGCGGGATGCCGGCCGCGAAGATCACCAGACCGGCGTCGATGACCTGGCCGTCGGTCAGGCTCACGCGCACCGAGGTGGAGCCGTCCGCATGCTCGATCGACTCGATCGATTCGGTGCCCGTGCCGACGTGCACCGAGATGCCGAGCTCGCCGATCATCCTGGCCAGCAGCGCGCCGCCGGCCTCGTCGATCTGCTGGGCCATCAGCCGCGGCATCATCTCGACGACATGGGTCTGCAACCCGAACTGGCGCAGCGCATTAGCGGCTTCCAGCCCGAGCAGGCCGCCACCGATCACCACACCCGCGGCGGCGTGTGAGGTTTCCACCGTGCGCTGGGCGTCGGCGCGGATGGCGTCGAGGTCGTCAAGGGTGCGGTAGACGTGACAGGCGGGCAGATCGTGACCCGGCACCGGCGGCACGAAGGCGTACGACCCGGTCGCCAGGACCAAGGTGTCGTAGCCGTGCCGCTGACCGTCGGCGGTGACCACCGCCTTTGTCGCGCGGTCTATTTCAGTAACGCGCTGGTTGAGCACCAGCCGGACCTGCTCGTCACCCTCATATTCGTTGCCGGGCAAGGCCAGTAGCTTGCGATCCCAGCTTTCGGTGTACGAGGTCAGCCCCACGCGGTCGTAGGCCGCGTTGGTCTCCTCGGCGAAAACCGTGATGCGCCACAGTCCCTCGGTGTCACGGGCGCGCAGCGCCTCGACGAACCGGTGCCCCACCATGCCATGTCCGACTACGATGATGTGACGAGGCGCACAGCTGGCGCGCGAAATCCCGTCTGCAGACATGGCTTTGAGAGTAACGGCCGGAAATTACGTTCTTCTCGCCCAATGTGACGGTCCTATGACGAGGATCTCACAACTCACAGGAACCGATGTGATTGATCGTTCACTGCCGGCGAACGGCGAGGTGGAACTTAAGCGTGGTCGACTCATGTTTGTCGTAGTAGCCGGTCGCGCAGGCGCCGGTCACAGGAATTTCACAATGAAGCTCAAGGAATGGAAAGGGAAGCGTCATGAGCAACCTCGCATTGTGGTCGCGACCGGCCTGGGACACCGACCGGTGGTTGCGCGACTTTTTCGGCCCCGCCGCCGCGGCGGACTGGAACACCCCGGCGACCAGCGGTTTGCGGCCCGCCGCCGAGATCGTCAAGGACGGCGACGACGCGATCGTACGGGTCGAACTCCCGGGCGTTGACGTCGACCGGGACGTCAAGGTCGAGGTCGACCGCGGCCGCCTGGTCATCCACGGCGAACACCGCGACGAGCACGCCGAAGAGAAGGAAGGCCGCACGCTTCGGGAGATCCGGTACGGATCGTTCCGCCGGTCGTTCCAGCTGCCCGCCCACGTCACCGGCGACGCCATCACGGCGAGCTACGACGCGGGCGTGCTGACCGTGCGGGTCACCGGTGCGTACGCCGGAAGCCAGGCGCAGCGCATCGCGATCACCAAATAATCTCCGGCCCGTCCGGACGCATACCGGCCGGCGAATCCGGCGGAGCCGCAACGGCTCCGCCGGATTCATCGCATCAGCCCCAGCGGGCCAGCAGCTCCTTGGCGTGGGCCGCCAGCGCGGCCTGAAAGAAGGGCCCGAAACTGATCCGCGCGACGCCCAGCGGACCGAAGGACGCCGGGTCGTCCTGATCGGGCAGCGCGATCGCGTTGACCGGCCGCTGCAACTCCGCCGTCAGGCGCCGCAACGTGTCGGGGTCGTGGCGGCCCACCGGATAGAGGACATCGGCGCCCGCGGCGGCGGCCTTGTTCAGTCGGTCCACCGCCCGCTCGACGCGATCGGAGGCCTCGCCGTCCTGGCGCAGGAACAGATCGGTCCGGGCGTTGATGACGACGTGTACCCCGGCCGCGTCAGCGGCCGACCGCAGCTCGCCGACCAGATCGGCGTGTTCGTCGGCGGACCGCAGCCGCTTGCCCTCCGAGTGCACGCTGTCCTCGATGTTGCACCCCACGGCCCCGGCGCTGAGCAGGCCCTCGATCAGCCGGCCCGCCCGCTGGCCGTAGCCGGATTCGATGTCCACCGACACCGGGACGTCGACCGCGGCGGTGATCTGCGCGACCCGGGTGAGCACATCGTCGAACGACATGCCCTCGTTGTCCGGTTTGCCGATCGAGTCCGCCATCGGATGGCTGCCCACGGTGAGCGCGGCGAATCCGGCGCCGGCGGCCAGCCGGGCCGACCAGGCATCCCACACGGTCGGCAGGATGACCGGGTTGCCCGGCCGGTGCAGTTCCAGCAGCGCGGCGGCCCGCTCGGCCGGTGTGGCGCGTCCCGTCATAAGTGTTTGCTCCCTCGGCATCCCGGCCCAACGACCTGACGTCTGGCGTGTGCGGTGGATAGTATCGAGGGCGTACTGTGATCCGAAACACTGCCGAGGAGATCCTTTGACTCGCACGCCGAGCACGACTGGCACGACCGAATTCGCCGAACTACACGACCTCATCGGCGGCCTGCGGCGGTGCGTGAGCTCCCTACGGGCCCGATACGGTGACAGCCCGGCCATGCGGCGCATCGTCATCGACGCCGACCGCATCCTGTCCGACGTCGACCTGCTCGACACCGACGTGTCCGAATTGGACCTGGCGGGCGCCACCGTGCAGCAGTCCGGTGAGAAGATCGTCATTCCCGACACCCAATACGACAGCGAATTCTGGCGCGACGTCGACGACGAGGGTGTCGGCGGTCACAACAGGTCCTGACCAACGTCGAACAACACAAGCCCCCCAGAAAAGGGGGGCTTGGTTCTGTGTACCCTTCGACCTACAGCCCGTTCGAAGAGGAACACACTAAATGAGCGCACCCACGGCGAACCGTCCTGCGTCCGGTGTCTTTTCACCCACGCGCGCCCGTATCCCGCAACGCACCCTGCGCACCGATCGGTGGTGGATGTCGCCGCTGCGGATCGATCTAGGCTTCGCCGCATTCATTATTTATGCGACGGCGCGGGCGTTCCAACAGGATTACTTCTTCGTTCCCAAATACCACTACCTGACACCGTTCTACTCGCCCTGCGTGAGCAAGGGTTGCGGTGAGGCCGGCGACATCTGGCCGCAGTTCCTGCCCGACGTATGGTGGCTGCCGTACGCCGCCTTGTCGCTGCCGTTCCTGCTGCTGTTCCGTCTGACCTGCTACTACTACCGCGGTGCCTACTACCGCACGGTGTGGCAGTCGCCCAGCGCCTGCGCGGTGGCCGAGCCTCGCGTGCACTACACCGGCGAGACCAAGTTCCCGCTGATCATCCAGAACACCCACCGGTACTTCTTCTATATCGCCGGCATCATCTCGGTGATCAACACCTACGACGCGATCGTCGCGTTCCACTCCGACAGCGGCCCGGGCGGATTCGGCTTCGGTCTGGGCAATCTGATCCTGCTCGGCAACGTCATCATGCTGTGGGTCTACACGCTGTCCTGCCACTCCTGCCGGCACGTCACCGGCGGGCGGCTCAAGCACTTCTCCAAGCACCCTGTGCGGTACTGGATCTGGACCCAGGTCAGCGTCATCAACACCCGCCACAAGCTGTTCGCCTGGATCACGCTGGGCACCCTGATGCTCACCGACTTCTACATCGCACTGGTGGCCAGCGGCACCATTCCTGACCTCAGGTTTGTTGGCTGACAAGCCATTTCGAAATAAATCACAGATTTAGCTAGCGAGGGTTTCATGGTTGAAATCGAGCGGCACACGTTCGACGTGGTCGTGATCGGTGCCGGCGGCGCGGGACTGCGCGCGGTTATCGAAGCGCGCGAACGGGGTTTGCGGGTTGCGGTGGTGTGCAAGTCCCTGTTCGGCAAGGCCCACACGGTCATGGCCGAGGGTGGTTGCGCGGCCTCCATGGGCAACACCAACCCGAAAGACAACTGGAAGACCCACTTCGGCGACACCATGCGCGGCGGGAAATTCCTCAACAACTGGCGCATGGCCGAACTGCACGCCAAGGAAGCCCCCGACCGGGTCTGGGAGCTGGAAACCTATGGGGCACTGTTCGATCGCCTCAAGGACGGCAAGATCAGCCAGCGCAACTTCGGTGGGCACACCTACCCGCGGCTGGCCCACGTCGGTGACCGCACCGGCCTGGAACTGATCCGCACCATGCAGCAGAAGATCGTCTCGCTGCAGCAGGAGGACTTCGCCGAGCTCGGCGACTACGAAGCCCGGATCCGGGTGTTCGCCGAGACCACGATCACCGAGCTGATCAAGGACGGCGACGCGATCGCCGGCGCGTTCGGCTACATCCGCGAAAGCGGCAACTTCATCCTGTTCGAGGCGCCCGCGGTGGTGCTGGCCACCGGTGGGATCGGCAAGTCGTTCAAGGTCACCTCGAACTCGTGGGAGTACACCGGCGACGGCCACGCCCTGGCCCTGCGGGCGGGCGCGTCGCTGATCAACATGGAGTTCGTCCAGTTCCACCCGACGGGCATGGTCTGGCCGCCGAGCGTGAAGGGGATCCTGGTCACCGAGGGTGTCCGCGGTGACGGCGGGGTGCTGAAGAACTCCGACGACAAGCGGTTCATGTTCGACTACATCCCCTCGGTGTTCAAGGGCCAGTACGCCGAGACCGAGCAAGAGGCCGACCAGTGGCTCAAGGACAACGACTCGGCCCGTCGCACCCCCGACCTGCTGCCGCGTGACGAGGTCGCGCGCGCGATCAACTCCGAGGTCAAGGCCGGCCGCGGCAGCCCACACGGCGGCGTCTTCCTGGACATCGCCTCGCGGCTGACCCCCGCGGAGATCAACCGCCGCCTGCCGTCGATGTACCACCAGTTCAAGGAGCTGGCCGGCGTCGACATCACCAAGGAGCCGATGGAAGTCGGGCCGACCTGCCACTACGTGATGGGTGGCGTCGAGGTCGACGCCGACACCGGCGCAGCCACCGTCCCCGGGTTGTTCGCCGCGGGTGAATGCTCCGGCGGCATGCACGGGTCCAACCGGCTGGGCGGCAACTCGCTGTCGGACCTGCTGGTGTTCGGCCGGCGTGCCGGTCTGGGTGCGGCCGACTACGTGCGTGCCCTGAGCAGCCGGCCGACGATCGCCGAGGACGCCGTGGACGCGGCGGCCAAGCGGGCGCTGTCGCCCTTCGAGGCGCCGGCCAACGGCGCGGCCGCGGAGAACCCGTACACCCTGCAGCTCGAGCTGCAGCAGTCGATGAACGACCTGGTCGGCATCATCCGCAAGGAGGAAGAGATCACCGAGGCCCTCGAGCGGCTCAACAAGCTGCGCGAGCGGTTCAAGAACCTGCACGTCGAGGGGCAGCGCCGGTACAACCCGGGCTGGAACCTGGCCATCGACCTGCGCAACATGCTGCTGGTCAGCGAGTGCGTCGCCAAGGCCGCGCTGCAGCGCACCGAGAGCCGCGGCGGGCACACCCGTGACGACCACCCGGCGATGGACTCGTCGTGGCGCAAGGTGCTGTTGGTCTGCGAGGCGAGCGGCGGTGACGAGGTGATCCCCGAGATCACCATCACGAAGAAGGATCAGACGCCGATGCGGCCCGATCTGCTGGAGCTGTTCGACATCGCCGAGCTGGAGAAGTACTACACCGACGAAGAACTCGCCGGGCACCCAGGACGGAGTGGCAAATGACCTACAACGCGACGATGCGGGTGTGGCGCGGCGACGACGCCGACGGCGGTCTGCAGGACTTCACGGTCGAGGTCAACGAGGGCGAGGTCGTCCTCGACATCATCCATCGCCTGCAGCAGACCCAGACGCCCGATCTGGCCGTCCGGTGGAACTGCAAGGCGGGCAAGTGTGGTTCCTGTTCGGCGGAGATCAACGGCAAGCCGCGGCTGCTGTGCATGACCCGGATGTCGACGTTCGCCGAGGACGAGGTCGTCACCGTCACGCCGCTGCGCACGTTCCCGGTGATCCGCGACCTGGTGACCGACGTCTCGTTCAACTACGAAAAGGCCCGCGAGATACCGTCTTTCGCGCCGCCCAAGGACCTGCAGCCCGGGGAGTACCGGATGGCGCAGGAGGACGTGCAGCGCTCGCAGGAATTTCGCAAGTGCATCGAGTGCTTCCTGTGCCAGAACGTCTGCCACGTGGTGCGCGACCACGAGGAGAACAAGAAGGCGTTCGCCGGTCCCCGGTTCCTGATGCGGATCGCCGAGCTGGAAATGCACCCGCTGGACACCCGCGACCGGCGCAACGACGCCCAGGACGAGCACGGTCTGGGCTACTGCAACATCACCAAGTGCTGCACCGAGGTCTGCCCGGAGAACATCAAGATCACCGACAACGCGCTGATCCCCATGAAAGAGCGGGTCGCCGACCGCAAGTACGACCCGGTCGTGTGGCTGGGTAACAAGCTGTTCCGCCGCTGATCGCGCGCGGCCTTGCGGCTCGAATGTGAAGCTACCTTCACATTCGGCGCTCAACGTGCGACTGACTTCACGCTCGGCGACGTCGCGCCGCGGCACGTTAGGCCGCCGCGGGACTCGGGTAACCACACTGCATCCTGTCGGGCCGCCGCGTGCGGTCGTCTGTCCACGACCGGAAAGGCAGTTCATGAAACCCATGCGAGAAACCGCCAGCATCAACAACATTCGCACGGCGATCCGCCAGCTGTCGGTACGCGCTCAGCTCGCGAACAAGGAAGGCCGGTACACCGACGCCGCCGAACTCGAGAGCCGCATTCAGGGCTTTCGGGAGGAACTGGGCCACCGCCCGTAGCAGGTCGACGGCTCAGCGAGTCGATTAGGCGCCGAGGCGGCGGAACACGCTGCGATGGAACACGATGGGCGCCACCTCGGCGTCCACGGTCACCTCGTTGACCCGCAACACCACGATGGTGTGATCGCCCGCCGGAATGAGCTGCTCGATCGCGCTTTCCAGCCACAGGCCGGTGCCCTTGATGAACACCGCACCGGAGGACCGGGAGACCGTTTCCAGACCCGCGAACCGGTCGCCGGTCTTCGCGGCCAGCGTGCGCGCGGCCTCGTCATGCGCCTCGCCGAGCACACTGATGCCCAGCATCGGCAGGTCTTTGAGCTTGGGCCAGGTCGTCGAGGTGTTCTGCACGCAGAACGACACCAGCGGCGGGTCCAGCGAGACGGGGACGAAGGTGCTGGCCGCCAGGCCTTCCCGGGTTCCGTTCACCTCGGCGGCGATCGCTACCACACCGGACGGGAAGTGACCGAAGGCCTCCCGCAGCGACGACGCTGTCAGCTTGTTGTTCGAGTTCACCGGACTTATTCGCCCCTAGAGCCGGAGACGGGATTTTCGTGTGTGACCCTACCCGGCGCCGGTCGCGCCGGCACGGCCACCCTCAGCCGTTTTCTAAGCGATCTGCCGAATATCCGTGCGCCGCGGCCACATCCGGATGGGCCCGCAGCCTGCTCTTCCAGGCGTTGCGCCCGTAGACCGAAAACATGGGGTCGGCCGGATCGTGCGACGGTGTCCAGTGTTCATCGGTCCGTGCCGCGAGCTCGTCGGGCAGCGACAGCACGGGTATCTGTGCGTCCAGGCGCGGATTGAAGAAGTAGGGCACCGAGATGCGGTCCCCGGCCTGCCCGTGCAGGCTGACCCGGTGCTCGGTGGCCCGCAGGTAACCGCGGGTGGCCACCTCCAGCAGCTCGCCGATGTTGACGATGAACGCCCCCTCGCGCGGCGGCACTTCGATCCAGCCGTCATCGGGATGGCCTCCTTTCCCGCCGCCGCGCCGGACCTGCAGGCCGGTGCTGCCCGGCTCGGCCAGCAACAAGGTGAGCACCCCGGAGTCGCGGTGGGCGCCCACGCCCTGCGCGCTTTCCGCGCGGGCCGGGTACCGGATGATCTTGATCAGGGTGGCCGGCGCGTCGGCGAAGGACGCGTCGAACACGCCGGGCGGGCTGCCGAGCGAGGCCGCCCAGTGTCGCAGCAGGGTGCGCGCGACCGCGGACAGCGCGGCGTCCCACTCCTCGATGATCCCGGGCAGCTCCGGCAGCGCGGCCGGCCACTGATTCGGGCCCTGCAGCCACCGGTAGTCCGCCTTGTCCAGCCCATCGATCGGGGTGCGCTCCGGTCCGACGTCGATCTGCTCACGCCAATCCACCTCGCCGCGGGTCAGCTCGCCGCCGAGGCGGGTGTAGCCGCGGAAATGGGGGCTGCGCACCATCGCGATGGCGTCCTTGTCGGGTTGGGGCAGCTCGAAGAGCCGGCGCGCCGCGTCCAGCATCCGTCCCACCAGGTCCGGCGCCACCCCGTGACCGGTCAGATAGAAGAAGCCCACCTCGTGGCCGGCGTCCCGCAGCCCGCGGCGCAGCAGCGCGGCATCGGCCCGCAGGTCCACCGTCGGCACCTCGTCGGGCGGCGCAGTGACGCCGCGCACACCGGTCACGTGTGGATCATCGCCGCAGGTAGATCGGATTTCAACGGCATGACCAGCAGCTTCCCAACCGGTTGGTTAATTAGGCAATGAAATCTAGCTCACATTGACTTGCATCCCACTGACGCGAGCGATATTTTAGGTCTTGTTACTGGTGGGTAACTTAGACCTAGTACCCAACCACAAGTGGCATTCTCAACGAGGAGGACCGTAGTGAGCCACTACAAGAGCAACGTCCGCGACCAGGTATTCAACCTGTTCGAAGTTCTGGGCGTTGACAAGGCGCTGGGCCAGGGCGAATACGCCGACCTGGACGCCGACACAGCCCAAGAAATGCTGAACGAGATCAGCCGGCTGGCCGAGGGGCCGGTCGCCGACTCCTTCGTCGAGGGTGACCGCAATCCGCCGGTGTTCGATCCGAAGACGCACTCGGTGACGCTGCCGGAATCTTTCAAAAAGTCGGTCCAGTCCGTCATCGAGGCCGGCTGGGACAAGGTCGGCATCGACGAGGTGCTCGGCGGCATGCCGATGCCCCGGGCGCTGGTGTGGGCGCTGCACGAGCACCTGCTCGGCGCCAACCCCGCCGTGTGGATGTACGCCGGCGGCGCAGGCTTCGCCAACATCCTGTACCACCTCGGCACCGAGGAGCAGAAGAAGTGGGCCGTCATCTGCGCTGAGCGCGGCTGGGGTTCGACCATGGTGCTCACCGAGCCGGACGCCGGTTCGGACGTGGGCGCCGGGCGGACCAAGGCCGTCAAGCAGGAGGACGGCTCCTGGCACATCGACGGTGTGAAGCGGTTCATCACCTCCGCCGACTCCGGCGACCTGTTCGAGAACATCTTCCACCTGGTGCTGGCCCGCCCCGAGGGCGCCGGACCGGGCACCAAGGGGCTGTCGCTGTTCTTCGTGCCCAAGTTCCTGTTCGACTTCGAGACCGGTGAGCTGGGCGAGCGCAACGGCGTCTTCGTCACCAACGTCGAGCACAAGATGGGCCTGAAGGTCTCGGCGACGTGCGAGCTGAGCTTCGGCCAGCACGACGTCCCCGCCAAGGGCTGGCTGGTCGGCGAGGTGCACAACGGCATCGCGCAGATGTTCGAGGTGATCGAGCAGGCCCGCATGATGGTCGGCACCAAGGCCATCGCGACCCTGTCGACGGGCTACCTGAACGCGCTCGAGTACGCGAAGTCGCGCGTGCAGGGCGCCGACATGACCCAGATGACCGACAAGACCGCACCGCGGGTGACCATCACGCACCACCCGGACGTGCGCCGTTCGCTGATGACCCAGAAGGCCTACGCCGAGGGTCTGCGCGCGCTGTACCTGTTCACGTCGACCTACCAGGACGCGGCGGTCGCCGAGGCGATCCACGGCGTGGACGCCGAGCTGGCGGTCAAGGTCAACGACCTGATGCTGCCGGTCGTCAAGGGTGTGGGCTCGGAGCAGGCGTACGCCAAGCTCACCGAGAGCCTGCAGACCTTCGGTGGATCCGGCTTCCTGCAGGACTACCCGATCGAGCAGTACATCCGGGACGCCAAGATCGACTCGCTCTACGAGGGCACCACCGCCATCCAGGCGCAGGACTTCTTCTTCCGCAAGATCGTCCGCGACAAGGGTGTGGCCCTGGCGCACGTGTCCGAGCAGATCCAGAAGTTCGTCGACAGCGAGTCCGGCAACGGCCGGCTGAAGACCGAGCGCGAGCTGCTGGCCAAGGCCCTGACCGACGTCCAGGCGATGGCGGCCACGCTGACCGGCTACCTGATGGCGGCGCAGGAGGACGTGACCAGCCTGTACAAGGTGGGCCTGGGTTCGGTGCGCTTCCTGATGAGCGTCGGTGACCTGGTCATCGGCTGGCTGTTGCAGCGTCAGGCGGCGGTCGCCGTGGCGGCGCTGGATGCCGGTGCCAGCGGCGATGAGCGGTCCTTCTACGAGGGCAAGATCGCGGTGGCGTCGTTCTTCGCGAAGAACTTCCTGCCGTTGCTGACCAGCACCCGCGAGGTCATCGACACGCTGGACAATGACATCATGGAGCTCGACGAGGCCGCCTTCTAGGCCCTCGACGGCAACGCATGAATCCCCCGCTTCGCCTGGTCGGAGCGGGGGATTTGCGTTCGCCGCAGCGATGAAAGGCCTGCCGGACAGCAAAAAGGCCGCCGCTGGAGTGAGGGGATCC
>NZ_LZKV01000112.1:0-13779 GCF_001672995.1 Mycobacterium sp. 1482292.6
CCACCGGCAGCAGGCGTTCATCTCGTCGGTCATGCAGGAGCTGCAGGCCACGGGCACGTTCACCAACATCGACAAGCTCAAGAACCTGATGGCGGTGGCGCGCAAGGACGTGGTGCTCTCGGCGGGGTGGAGCGAAGACATGATCCAGCGCCTGGGCGGGCTGGCCGGTGGCAACGTCGAGTTCCGGACGCTGCCGGTGGTGCGTTACGACAACATCGACGGCCAGGACGTCAACATCGTCGACCCGGCGGCGATCAAGGCGGAGGTGGCGGCGGCGATCGGGGCCGACACGACGACGACCGCGCCGAGCACCACCGCCGTGAAGCCGGATCCCACCACGGTCGTCGACGTGGTCAACGCCGGCAGCATGAGCGGTCTGGCCACCGAGGTATCCCGCGCGCTGAAAAAGAAGGGCTACACCCCGGGTCAGGTCCGCGACCGCGAATCCGGCGACCCGACCTCCACGACGGTCGAGTACGGCGCCGGCGCGCAAACCGATGCGCTGAACCTGGCCAACCTGCTCGGCGTGGACGCGCCGAAGCAGCCCAGCCCCAGGGTGCAGCCCGGACACATCCGCCTGACCGTGGACACCAATTTCACGATGCCCAGCCCCGACGAGACGCAGATGGACGACACCACGAGCACCAGCTCGAGCACCACGTCGACCAAGGCCAAGAGCTACTACTACAACGGCACGACCACGACCTACCCGACGCCCGATCAGGGCAAGCCGATCGATGGCGGCGGCGTGCCCTGCGTCAACTAGCCATCACGCTGCGCGGTGATCGCAAGCGCGGCGGAGCCGGGCGCGGCGGGTCGCCGCCATCAGGCTGCGCGGTGATCGCAAGCGCGGCGCAGCCGGGCGCGGCGGGTCGCCGCCATCAGGCAGCGCGGTGATCGCAAGCGCGGCGGAGCCGGGCGCGGCGGGTCGCCGCCATCACGCATGCGTGCCGCCATCGATGCGGATCTCGGTGCCGGTGATGAACGCGCCGTCGTCGGACACCAGCATGGCGATCACCCCGGCGACGGCGGTGGGCTCGGCCATCCCGGTGCCGCTGGATTCGACGGAGGTGGGCAGCACCGGCATCAGCCTCGAAAACAGCGACCAGTCAGCGTCTTTGGGGATATATCCGCCGGTGGCGTCGGTGATTCCGGACTTGATGCTGCCCGGCGCCACGCATACCGCGCGCAGGCCGTCGCGCGCGTATTCCAGCGCCAGCGAGTGGGTGAAGGCCTGGATGCCGCCCTTGCTCGCGGCGTAGGCGGCCATGTAGGGGTGGGCGAACGAGGCCGACGTGGAGCTGAAGTTGACGACCGCGCTGCGGGAGTTGGCCAGCAGGGACGGCAGCGCTTCGCGGACCACCAGGAAGGTCCCGGTCAGGTTCACGCCGACGATCCGATTCCACAGCTCGAGGCTGGTTTCGTGGGTGTGCGCGGCCCGCAGGATGCCCGCGGCGTTGACGAGCGAGTCGAGGCCACCCAGCTGCTCGACGGCCACGCGCACCCCGTCGATCACGGACTCCTCGCTGCCCACGTCCATCGGCAGGGTGGTCAGCCGGTCGGCGGTGCCGGCCTCGTCGGCCCGCGCCCGGGTGTTGTCCAGGCCGTCGGCGGCGACGTCGGAGGCCGCGACGGCGGCGCCCTCGTCCAGCAAGCGCAGCGCGGTGGCCTGCCCGATGCCCGACGCGGCGCCGGTCACCAGGATCCTCTTGCCCTCAAGCCTTTTCATGCGATTCTCCCGGCTCAGACCACTCCGCGCAGCGCGTCCTGGCCGAACATCTGCACCATCATCGAGGAGTAGTCGGGGCCGCGGCGCAAGATGTGGCCGCCGTCGACGTTGATGCACTGGCCGGTGATCCAGGCGGCCGCGTCGCTGAGCAGGAACATCGCCAGGTTGGCGACGTCTTCGACCTCGCCCACCCGCGGCAGCGGCGTGCACAGCGCGTAGTCCGCGCTGATCTCCGGCGACTGAATCACGCTTGCGTCAACAAGATCGGTGCGGATCAGGCCGGGGCGGATGCTGTTGACCCGCACCCACGACTCTCCGAGTTCGTCGGCGGCCAGCATCATCATGTGGTCGATGGCCGACTTGGTCACCCCGTAGGGCCCGAACCAGCGGTGGGTGTTGCTGGCCGCGATCGAGGAGATCCCGATGAACGAGCCGCCGCCACCGCGCACCAATTCGCGCCCGACGTGCTTGAGCACGTACATGGTGCCGTTGACGTTGAGGTCGACGGTGTTTCGCCACGCCTCGGAGTCGGTGTGGGTGATCGGCCCGACGGTCAGCGAGCCACCGGCGCAGTGCACCGCCCCGTGCAGCCGGCCGTGCCACGCCGTGGCGGCGTCGACCGCGCGGGCCACCTCGTCCTCGTTGGTGACGTCGGTGGGCTCGTAGCGGATGGCGCCGCCGTCGGCGGCCAGCGGCTCGATTTCCTCGACGGCGCCCGCCAGCCGGTCCGGGTTGCGGCCGACGATCATCACGGAGGCCCCGGCCGAAACCAGGCCTGCGGCCACGCCCTTGCCGATTCCGCTGCCGCCGCCGGTGATCAGATACGTCCGGTCTTGGAAAGATAGCTGCACGCGAGGCCCTCTCGAACTGGAACAGGTTCTAGCTATAGAAGCATGTCCCCTCGGGGTGAATATCGCTACCCCCGGTCTCGTTACGGCTCGGCGGCGCGACGCTACGGCGTATCGCGGCGGGCCACCTTCGTCGGCTTCGCGTCACGCCAATCCTCGACGTGCGGCGGTTGACCAACCGGCCACCGGTTCTCGTTGAACGCCGCCCAGTGGGCATGCCCCAACAGGTGCACGTGGAACGCGTGCCGCAGCGCCTCGGTGTAGCCCATCGCGTCGGAGGCGGCATTGACCGAATCCTTGATGAGCAACGACGCCATCGTGGGCCGCTCGGCGATGCGTCGCGCGAAAGCCAGTGTTTTTTCCTCTAATTCGTCGACCGGGAAGACCTTCGAGACCATGCCCAGCCGGTGCGCCTCGTCCGCGTCGATCGAATCACCGGTCAGCAGCAGCTCTTTGGCCTTGCGCGGGCCGAACTCCCAAGGGTGGGCGTAATATTCGACACCAGGCATACCCAGCCGGACAGCGACGACGTCGCTGAACTTCGCGTTGTCGGCCGCGACGATCAGATCGCACGCCCAGATCAGCATCAAACCGGCCGAGATCGCGTTGCCCTGAACTTGGGCGATGGTGATCTTTCGCAGATCCCGCCAGCGGCAAGTGTTTTCGAAGAAATAGTGCCACTCCTGGTGGTACAGCTTCTCCATGATCGGCTCGAGGGTGGCCCCGCGCGAGCGGAAGCTCGGGTGCTGCCCCGGCCCCGGCGCGCGCTCGGCCAGTGCCTGCTCGGAACCCAGGTCGTGGCCGGCGGAGAAGTTCCTGCCCCGGGCCGCCAGGATCACCACGCGAACCGTGTCGTCGGCCTCGGCGCGGCCGAACGCCTCGTCGAGCTGGACCAGCAGGCCGCGACTCTGCGCGTTGTGGGCATCGGGCCGGTTCAGCCAGATCCGGGCGATGCGGCCCTCATCGAGGGTTTCGTAGGCCACCAGCTCCGGGACGTTGGCGTCGGCCGCCCCGGCGTCGGCTTGCTCGGAGACTGTCATTGAGCCCACCTCGTTCGTCGTTGAATTGGCCTTGTTTACAGATTACGGCCAGTGTGTAACCGGGCCCGCGCTGGGGTGATGGGGTGGCGGGCGCCGCAGAGCATGTTCTCATCGGGCGCTCTCGGGCCGCCGCGCCAGCGGCAGCAGCCGATGGTCGCGGGTGAACACCAGCCGCACGATGCCCATCCCGACGACCACCGTGGTGGCCGCGACCGAGCCCAGGATCAAGAACATCACCACGGCCTGCACCAGCACCGCCTGCAACGGCGGCACCCCGGCCAGAATGAGGCCGGTCATGGCGCCCGGCAGGAACACCAGGCCGGTGGCTTTGGTGGTCTCGATCTGCGGAGATATCGCCGAGCGCAAGGCGGTTCGCAGGTACGGCGACGCGGCCTGCCCGCAGGGCTGGCCCAGCGCCAGGCGGGCCTCGACCTCGTCGCGTTTGTCGCGCAACTCGTCGACGAGCCGCCGCGCCACCAGCACCATGGCGGTCATCGAGTTGCCGATCATCATCCCGGCGACCGGGACCAGGGTCCGCCCCTGCAACGGGAACACCCGCAGGCCGAAGATCACCCCCAGCGTCACCACCGCCGCGCCGGCGAACGCGGCCACGGCCAGCGGCGCGAACCGCGGCACCTCCGGCGCCCTACGGCGCGCGACATCCCCGGCGTACGCCACCATCCCGGCGACCCACGCCCACGACCACCACAGCGACCTGCCCGGCTCGAACAGCAGCGTGAGCGCACCGCCCACGAGCAGCAACTGCACCAGTGCGCGCATTGCGGCCCACAGCAGTTGCCGCTCCAGCCCCAACCGCCGCCACAGCGAGATCCCGGCCGCGAACGCCACCAGGATCAGCGACGTCGCCAGGCCCAGCCAGCCGACTTGGCCGTTCATCACTCCACCGAGCCGTCGCCCGGGCGGGAGGCGACCGGGCCCAGCCCCTGGCTGCGGCCGGACTCCAGGCGCAGGACCCGGTCGGCAGCCCTGGCCACCTGCGCCGCGTTGTG
Organism: Mycobacterium sp. 1482292.6; assembly: GCF_001672995.1. Classification (NCBI taxonomy): domain Bacteria; kingdom Bacillati; phylum Actinomycetota; class Actinomycetes; order Mycobacteriales; family Mycobacteriaceae; genus Mycobacterium; species Mycobacterium sp. 1482292.6. The sequence goes on from NZ_LZKV01000112.1 coordinate 4,628, forward strand.
GGTGACCCACAGGGCCGGGGTGCCGTCGGCGGCCAACTCACGCACCGCGCGCTCGATGACCTCGGCCGCCTCCGTGTCGACGGCGGAGGTGGGTTCGTCCAGCAGCAGCACCTGCGGTCCGGCCATCAAGGTGCGGGCCAGACACACGCGTTGCGCCTCCCCACCCGAGAGCCCGGCCACGTCGCGGTCCAGCCACGATCCGCTCAACGCGACCCGGGCCAGCGTCTCGCGCATCCGCGCATCGGGCGCGTCCGGATCGGCCGCGCGCAGGTTGTCGGCGACGGTGCCGGGAAACGGCGTCGGACGCTGGAAGCACATGCCCACCCGGCGCCGCAGCCACAGCGGGTCGAGCGCGGCGATGTCCGAGCCGTAGAACGACACCCGCCCGCTCGTCGGCAGCTCCAGCCGGTTGCACAACCGCAGCAGCGTCGATTTGCCCGAGCCGGACGGGCCGAACACGGCCGTCACGCCGTGCGCCGGGATGGCGGCGGTCAGCCCGTCCAGGGCGCGCACGCCCTGGCGTTCGACGACGACGTCGAGGAACTCGAACACCGAGTCGTTATCGGCGTCGTTATCGGCGTCCTGATCGACCACCCGCTTATCCTGCATCACCGCGGCCGCCGTCCATCGCGTCTTCGCGAGCGGCGCGGCGAACACCTGCGAACCGGCCGTAAACGCCGTCAGAGCCCGTTAGCTGGTGAGACGGGCTGCGACCGGTCAGCGGCGTCGCCTACAGTTAAGTCATGCCTACTAAATCTGATCCTGGCGAAATCGGCGACGTGGAACCTGTGGCCGACAGCACCGCCAGCCAGGCCAGGCGGGTCGTCGCGGCGTACGCCACCGACGCCGACGAGTGCCGGGTGTTCCTGTCCATGCTGGGTATTGGGCCTTCGAAACTCGACGCATAAATGTCTCCCGGGGGTGGGCGAAGCGCAACGGCGGCCAAGTACGGCAACTCCGACTTCGTCGTAGTCGCCAACCGGTTGCCGGTGGACCAGGAGCGGCTTCCCGACGGCACCACGGCGTGGAAACGCAGCCCCGGAGGATTGGTCACCGCGCTCGAGCCGCTGCTGCGCCGCCGGCGTGGGGCGTGGGTCGGCTGGGCCGGGATCGTCGACGAGGACACCGACCACGATGACGAACCGATCGTCCAGGAAGATCTGGAGCTCCGGCCGGTCAGGCTGAGCGCGGCCGACGTCGCCGAATACTACGAGGGTTTCTCGAACGCCACGCTGTGGCCGCTGTATCACGACGTCATCGTCAAACCGATGTACCACCGCGAATGGTGGGAGCGCTACGTCGACGTCAATCGCCGCTTCGCCGAAGCCACCTCCCGTGCCGCGGCAAAAGGCGCGACGGTCTGGGTGCAGGACTACCAGCTGCAGCTGGTGCCGAAGATGCTGCGCGAACTGCGGCCCGACCTGATCATCGGTTTCTTCCTGCACATCCCCTTCCCGCCGGTCGAGCTGTTCATGCAGATGCCGTGGCGGACCGAGATCGTCGAGGGCCTGCTCGGCGCCGACCTGGTCGGGTTCCATCTGGCCGGCGGCGCGCAGAACTTCCTGTTCTTGGCCCGGCGGCTGATCGGGGCCAACACCTCGCGCGGGGCGGTGGGGGTGCGGTCGCGCTACGGCGAGGTGGAACTGGACTCCCGCGTCGTTCGGGTGGGCGCCTTCCCCATCTCCATCGACTCCACCGCGCTGGACCAGGCGGCCCGCCACCGCGACATCAAGCGCCGCGCCCGGGAGCTCCGGGCCGAGCTGGGCAACCCGCGCAAGGTGCTGCTGGGCGTCGACCGGCTCGACTACACCAAGGGCATCGACGTTCGCCTGAAAGCCTTTTCGGAGCTGCTCGCGGAGGGCCGCGCCAAGCGCGACGACACCGTGCTGGTCCAGCTGGCGACACCGAGCCGCGAACGGGTGGACAGCTACCAGCAGTTGCGCAACGACATCGAGCGTCAGGTCGGCCACATCAACGGCGAGTACGGCGAAGTCGGGCACCCCGTGGTGCACTACCTGCACCGGCCGGTCCCGCGCGACGAACTCATCGCGTTCTTCGTGGCCGCCGACGTCATGCTGGTCACCCCGCTGCGCGACGGGATGAACCTGGTCGCCAAGGAGTATGTCGCCTGCCGCAGCGATCTCGGCGGCGCGCTCGTGCTCTCCGAATTCACCGGTGCCGCCGCCGAATTGCGCCAGGCGTATCTGGTCAATCCGCACGACCTCGAGGGCGTGAAGGATTCGATCGAGGCCGCGCTCCACCAATCCGACGAAGAGGGACGCCGCCGGATGCGGTCACTGCGCCGCCAGGTGCTGGCTCATGACGTCGACCGGTGGGCGCGGTCGTTCCTCGATGCGCTCGCCGAATCCCGGCCCGGCGGCGCCGATTAGGGCGCATCCGCAAGACCCCATGGTGTTGCCGCCCGAACGCTGTGATACTCAGGTGCGAGGGTCGCACGCGAAGGAGGGGCATCACATGAAGCTCCGTCACGGAATGGCGGCCGGTGCCGGTATCTTCACGGCGGTCGCGGTGGGAATCGCGCTGCAGTCCGGTGAACCGGCCAAGGCGCTCGGACCACCGGCGGACGGCAACTATTCGTTCAACGAGGCTGGCGTGTCCGGGGTTACATGGACTGTCACGGCGATATGCGATCAGCCGTCCGGCACCCGCAACATGAACGACTACTCCGATCCGATCGTGTTCGCGATGCAGTGCGCGCTCAACGTCGTGAGCTTTACCGATGAGAAGATCAGCGCGGCGGACAAGCTGCAGAACTTCAGCGGCCGCGCCCGAATGTCGAGCATGCTGTGGACTTTCCAAGTCACCAAGGACAACGGCGTGTCCTGCCCCGGCGGCGGCACCGCGCCGTCCACCGAAACCTTCGCCTTCAGCGACGAAACGATGAGCGGCACCCACACCACCATGCACGGACCCGTGTGCGGCATGGAGCCGGAGATGAAGAAGCAACCGTTCTCGCTGTCGCTGATCGGACCGCCGCCCAGCCCGGTGCAGCGTTACCCGTTGTACTGCAACGGCATTGCGATGTGCTACTGACGTTGACCGGTTGCCGGCAGGGCTAGATCGGCGTGATGTAGGCGATCAGCCACTGCTTGCCGACCTTTTTGAAGTCCACCCGCAGCCGGCTGCCGTCATACAGTGGCTGGCGTGACTTGTCGGTCACGGTGCGGTTCATGAAGACCATCACCGACGCCGATTCCCGTTTGGCCGACATCACCCCCACGCCAACGACATTGGCCTGCACCACCACTTCGCGCTTCTTGGCCTCGGGGATGATCTGGTTGTTGGCGCTCTTCTGGAACTCCGCGCGATAGTCCGGGGTCAGCAGCGGATACGCCGCCGACAGGCTCCGTTCGACCGTCTGGTAGTCGTAGGCGAAGACCTCCGGAATCTCCTTGGCCGCCAGGCCGGGCAACACCGCCCGCGCCACCTGCTCGCCGCGCGTCTGCACCCTGTCCCAGTACATCCAGCCGGCCACCGCGGACAACCCGACGAACGCCGCGGCCAGGAGGTAACCCGCGACGACCAGCAGCCAACGCCGCCATCGCATCAATTGCCTCCGTCGGGATACTTCAGGTCGTAGCCGCTCATCTTGCCGGCGTCGTCTTCGTGGACGATGACACGTAGGCGGTAGGGCATGGACGGCTTGTTGACGCCGTCGATGTCGGCGACCGTGACGCGCACCGACACCAGCACCGACGCGTTATTGGTAACGGCGTCAACGCCTTCCAGTGCGGCCCCGTTGACGACGGCTTCCGATGTCGCATTGGTGGAGCGGAAGAGCGCCTTGAGGTTTTCGGCGTTGTTGTTGGCGCCGAGCATGCCGCGCAGCGGGCCGCTGGTGCCGTTGATGAACCGGTTCACGCTTTCGTCGATGTTGTCCTGCTTGTAGCTGAACATGTTGACCACCGTCTGCGTGGCGGTGTCGACGAAACGCTGATCGCGCGCCTGCGCCGTGGTGGCGTGGCGCTGCGAAACGAGCAGCGCCGCCACACAACCGGCCAGCACACCGACCGCCAGCAGTGCGGCCGCGAACGAGATCCACGCCACCAGGGCACGGTGCGGCTGCCGGCGCGGTGGCGGCTTGATGGACTTGAGGGCCTTGACGGGTTTGGGCGTCGGCTTCGCCGCAGGCGCAACGTCGGTGTGGACCGTTACGTCCTGGGCCGAATCACCCTTGGCCGGACCCGCCGCGCGGGAGGCCCGACGGCGCACCCGTGGTTTGTTCGTTTGTTCGTCTGCCACGGCAGTGTCCATTACATCGGCCTTGGATCAAGCATGAGGTCCACCCAGTTCTCGGCGCCGGAGGTACCGGTGGCGCCGGCCGCGAAGATACCAGTGCCACCGGCCGGATCGACAAACGCGCCGGTCTTCTCGTCGTAGGTCGCGTATGCCGGCGGCCCGCTGGCCTGGGGTTGCCCACCGGGCGGCGGGCCCCACGGCTTCTCCGGTCCCGGGCCCGCCGGCGGCGGGCTGATGCCCTCCGGCGCGGGCGGCGGGGGCAGCCACTTCGGGTACGGAAGCTGCGGCGGCACCGGCGGCACCCCGGGCGGCTGCCAGGACGTGAACGGCGGTGGCGGCCCGTTGTCGTTGGGCGGCGGCGGAGCGAAGGCCGGCTGCTTGTTGGGCAACGGGCCCGGGCCGGGCACCACACCCGGCGGCGGCGGCCCGACGATGGGTGTTCCCGGATCGGGCTCAGCGCCCGGCGGGATGTACGGGAACTTGTTGGGCGGCAACACGTTCAGCCCGTTGGTCACCGGGGTGTCGTAGGGCACCGGCGGACCGCGCCACGGGTTGCGGCCGATCGGCACGTAGCCCTTCGGGTCGCGACAGAGCTGGATGGTCGGTGCGCGTTTGCCGGGGAATTCCTGGCACGGGTAGTTGCGGGCGCCACGCACGGTGCTGGGATCGTTTTGCGCGGTCTTGCAGTACATGTCCTTCGGCAGCTCGCGCACCGTCTCGTCGGCCGGGGTGCGCATCAACGGCGGCGGCAGGAAGCCGACAGCGCATGGCGGCGGGTCGTTGAGGTCGAGCTTGAAGTCCAGCTTTCCACCCTCGTCGATGGGGGGACCACCCGCCATCGTGATGATCGCGGCGAACAGCGCCGGCAGGACCACCAGCAGCTGCTCGATCGACTTGTGGTAGATCACGCCCACCCGGCCCAGGTTGGCCAGGCTGGCGGCCAGCGCCGGGAAAGAGGGACGGATGCCGGAGAACGCGGTGCTCGCCTCGTCGGTGGCGCCGGGGGCGGTCGCCAGCGTGTCGCGCAACTGCGGGTCGGCCTGACGCACCTCGGAGGTGAACCGCGCCAGCCCGTCGGACAGCGACTTGATGTCCGCGCCGGCGCGGATCTGCGCCTGCAGGAACGGGCCGGCCTGGTCGATCAACTGCGAGACTTGCGGATAGTTTGCGTTGGCCTCGTCCACCAGCAGCCTGGCGGACTCGAACAGCCGGGCCATCTCGGGACCCGATCCGTTGGCGGCGACGAACGTCTCGTGCAGCAGCTCACGCAACCGGGTATCGCCCAGGCTGTTGACCAAGGTCTCGGAGCGCTTCAGCAGGTCGGCGACGTCCTGGCCGATCCGGGTGTTCTTGCGCTCGATGCGAGAACCGTTGACCAGCTTGCTCAATGCCGGTGAACTGGGCGGCACCAGGTCGATGTACTGCTCGCCCACGGCGGACACACTTTTGACGGTCGCGGTGACGTTCGACGGGATGGCGGTCCCGCTGTTCAGCCGCATGTCGGCGATGACGCCGTTGGGGCTCAGCCCCACCGACTCGACCCGGCCGACGGCCACGCCGCGGTAGGTGACGTTGGCGTTCTTGTACAGGCCGCCCCCGGCAACGAAATCGGCGCTCACTCCGTAGGTTCCGATGCCGAACGTCGCGGGCAACCGCAGGTAGAAGATCGCCATCACGGTCAAGGTGATGACGGTGATCACCGCGAAGATCACCAGCTGGATCTTGGTCAGTCTGTCGTGCATCTGCGCCCGCCCCCTAGTGTCCCGAAGCCGTGCCGGGCGGAATCTTGAACGGGTCCGCGGCCTGTCCGGACAGGTTGGCCAGTTCGCCGGTCAAGAAGTCGGGCGGATTGAGGATCTCGTTCATGTGGGCCATGTTCGGGTCGAAATACGCCGTGGTGAAGAACGTTTCGCCCAGCCGGCGCAGGGTGAGGTCGAAGGTGGTGAACACGTTGAGGTAGTCACCGCGCACGGCCTGCTTGATGCCGTAGTTGGGGAACGGGAACGTCAGCAGGATCTGCAGCGAGGTGACCAGGTTTTTCCGGTTGTCGTTGAGCGCCTTGACGACCGAGTACAGGTCCTTCATGTCGGCGGCGAAGTCCACCTTGGTCTTAGCCAGGATGTGGGAGGTGACGTTCGCCAGTTTGTGCAGCGCGCTAAACGCCTCGACGATGTGATCGCGGTTCTTGTTGAGCACGCGAATGGCCTCGGGCAGCGTGTCGAGCGCCCGGCCCAGGTTGTCCTTATCGTGCGCCAGGTTGGCCGAGAATCGGTTCAACCCGTCGACCGCTTCGATGATGTCGTTGACCTGGCGGTTGAGCCCCGAGGTCAGTTCCGCGAGCCTGGGGACCAGGTCGACGAACTGGTCCTGCCGGCCGGCGACGGCCCGGTAGGTCTCGTCGGTGATCTCTTCCAGCGCACCGACGTTGCCCTTGTTCACCACCACGCCCAGCGCCGAGAGCACCTCTTCGGTGGTGGGATAGCGGCCGGTGTTGGCCTCCGCGATCTTCGACCCGTCCTTGAGCTTGTCAACGGCCGGCTTGTCCTTGGGACGCGCCAAGTCGATGTGCATCGAACCGAGCAGCGACGTCTGGGCGACGGTCGCGGTCGAGTTTGCGGGCAGCACCACGTTTTTGTCCAGCGCCAATTTGACTGCGGCATAGAACGATCCGTCGGCCCGCTGTTCGGCCGCGATGCCGGCGACGCTGCCGACGGTGACGTCGTCCACCATGACCGGAGAGTTCTGCGGCAGGGTCGCCACGTCGGGCAGCTCGACGGTGATCGAATAGGCGCCGCTGCCGTGGCCGGCGGTGCCCGGCATCGCCAGCGAGTTCAGCCCGCTGAATTGGCAGCCGGCCAGCAGCACGCTGCCCGTCGCCAATCCGCCTGCGCGCAACCACATCCGGTTCATCCGCCACCACCCAAGCCGGCCGCCGGCCCGTTGGGCGCCTGGCCCGGAGGCGGGCCCGGCAGCGGACCGAAGGCGCTTCCGGCGGCGGGGCCAGGAGCTGGAGCGGCACCGGGCGGCGCCGGCTGGCCCGGCGCGGGAGCGGCCTGCGGGGCCGTCGGGACCAGCAGGGCCTGCAGGTCCGCCGGGTTCTGGGCGTCCGGCGGCGTCTGGGTGCCCTTGGCCGGAATCCAGGTCAGCTGTGGCACCGGCGTCGCCGACTTGGCCTGGGTCTCGGGGGTGTCGTAGATGATCTGGCCCTTGTACGCCGTAATCGTGTTGAGCGGGTGGAACATCAGCGGCGGGTAGTTCACGGTGAGCCGGCGCAGCACCGGACCGAGCCGCTCACGGCAGAGCTCGGCGCGCTTGAAGTAGTCGGGCGCCCTGGGCCCGGCGGCGGTCTCGAAGGAGCCACCGCAGATGAACTGCACGGGGTTGGCGAATTCCGGTATCGACAGCAGGCCGTTGAGGGTGCCCTGCGCGGGGTCGTAGATGTTGTAGAAGTTGGCGATACCCGGGCCCGCCACGTGCAACACCTGCTCGATGTTGTCACTCTGGTCGCTCAATGTCTTCGCGAAATCGTTGAGGTTGTTGACCGTATCGACGATCGTGGAGTTGTTCTCGTGCAGGAAGCCCCGGATGTCCGACAGCGCCTTGTTCAAAGTGCCCAGGGTGGTGTCGAGGTGGCGCGAGCTGTCGGCGAGCACCTGAGACACCGAGGCGACGTTGCCGGCGAACTGAACGATCTGCTCGTTACTGGACGAGAGCGCGTTGACGAGCACCTGCAGGTTTTTCACCGTGCCGAAGATGTCGCCGCGCGAATCCCCAAGGCGCCCAGCGGCTTGCGAGAGCTCGCGCAGGGCGTTGTGGAACGACTGGCCCTTGCCGTCGAAGGTGTCCGCGGCCTGGTTGATCGCCGAGCCCAACGGTCCTTGCAGGGATCCGGCCGTCGGACCGAGCTGGACGGCCAGCTGGGTCAGCGACTCCTTGACCTCGTCCCATTCCACCGGGACGGCGGTGCGGCCCAGGCCGATGCTGGCGCCGTCGGCCATCTCGGCCCCGCCGGTGTACGCCGGCGTCAACTGAATGAACCTGGCGGCCACCAGGTTTGGCGACATGATGATCGCCTTGGCGTCCTTGGGGACCTTCACGTCCTTGGAGACGGCCATGGTGATCTTGACGTCGGAGGGCCGCGGCTCGATCGTGTCGATGGTCCCGACCGGGACACCGAGGATGCGCACCTGATCGCCGGGATACAGGCCGACGGCAGAGGTGAAGTAGCCGATGATCTTGCGGTTCTTCTCCTGCGACGACAGCACATACACGCCACCCACCAGCACCGCGACCAGCGCGATGATGGTGGCGTAGCGCAGCCCCCGGCTACGGATGATCCGCTGCATCACGGCGCTTTCGGCCTGATCGTCCAGCGTTCCTGAATCAGGCCGCGCAGGTAGTCGGCGAGGCTGGCAGGCATCTTGCCGGGCTGGTAGAAGAAGTCGAACATGGTGGCGAGCAGTGGCGCCGGGATCACGCCGTAGACGTTGACGTTGAATCCGGGACCCGAACCGACGACCTCACCCAGCTCGGTGGCGTAAGTCGGCAACCGCTTGAGCGCCTCGGTGATGTAGTCGCGGCGCTCGTTGAGGTTGGACAGCACGTCGTTGAGCTTGCCCAGCGCGGGACCGAACTCCTTGCGGTTGTCGGCGACGAAACCGGAAATCTGCGTCGAGAGATCCTGGATCCCCGAGATCAGCTGGGCCAGGGAGTCACGGCGTTCGTCGAGGGCGGCGAACAACTCGTTGCCGTCGTCGACCAGCTTGTTGACCTGCTCGGCGCGCTGGACGGTGTGACGTCGCTGTCGCGCACCCTGGACCGCCGCGACGAGGCGCTGCAAAGCCTTCTGGCGCACGCGAAGTCGGTCACCGGCGTGTTATCCCAGCGCGCCG
>NZ_LZKV01000113.1:0-8367 GCF_001672995.1 Mycobacterium sp. 1482292.6
GGTGTCCACACATGAGGCTGTCGTTGAGCAAATTGGGCGTTGCGGTTGGCAGCGCGGCGGTGGCGTTGAGCGCCGCGGCCGGGATCGCGTCCGCGGATCCCACCGACGCGATCATCAACACCACCTGCAACTACGGGCAGGTCATCGCGGCGCTGAACGCGACCGACCCGGCAGCTGCCCAACAGCTGAACTCGTCGCCGGTGGCGCAGTCCTATATCCGCAACTTCTTGGCCTCGCCGCCGCCGAAGCGTCAGCAGATGGCCCAGCAGATCCAGGCCATGCCGTCGGCGCAGAAGTACTACGACGACATCAACCAGGTCGCGGTCACCTGTAACAACTACTGAGCCGATCGCTTCGCACGAAGCGGTTCAGTAGCCGCCGAGCAGGCGGCGCACGCGCCCCAGGGTTTCCGGCCCGACGCGGCTGCGAATGCGTGACGGATCGGCGGGCCGCCGGCCCCACAGCAGCAGCACCCGCGCGGCCGCGTCGGTCTCCAGGGTGGCCGGGCCTTCCGGCTCGGCGAGCCCGATGGTGATCTGATCCGGGTCCGCGGCCAGTACGACGTCGTCGGTGCCGTCGGCTCGCAGCCGGGCGTCGATTCGCTCGCCGGGTTTCAGCTGCTTGGCCCCCTTCACCAGCAGCGGCCTGCCCACCGCGAGGACGCTGTGCGTGGTCATCCACGGCTCGGCCAGCCGGGCCTGGGCGGCCGGTTCGTCCCCGGTGATGTCCCAGCTGTGCAGGACCAACTCTTCGCGCATGTGCTCGGCGAACCAGGGCACCTTCATGGTGCGGCCGGTCCAGGCGACGTCGGTGTCGGCGGGCAGCGCCTCGGCCGCCACCGCGACCTCGGTGAGGGTGGCCATCCGGTCGGTCAGCGCGTCCCACAGGTCCGCGTCGTTCAGGGCGCGCAGGGGGCCTTCGCGTTCCTCGAAGCTGCGGGTGGCTACGGGCTGGCCGTCCAGGTGGGCGCCGAACACCCGCGCGAGCTCTTCGGCGTTTCCGGCCTGGTGGACGACGATGTCGCGCACCGTCCAGGCCTCACACCAGGTGCCGGCGTCGGGTCCGTGCCGGCGCACCGCATCCGCGAACGGCCGCCACTCGGGGAATCGATCGTCATCAATCTGTCGCTTCACGACCCCCGGTATACCCGACGGCACCGACAAGAAGGCGAACTACGCGGCCAGCGTCGTGTAGTCGGTGGTGCGTTGCCGCGCCGGGCGGCCGATGCCCTCGGCGATCGCGACAAGCTCCGCCACCGTCTTGGCCGAGCCGTACTCCGAACCGGCCATCCGGGAGATGGTCTCCTCCATCAGCGTGCCGCCCAGATCGTTGGCGCCGCCGCGCAGCATCACCTGCGTGCGCTCCACGCCGAGCTTGACCCAGCTGGTCTGGATCTGGGAAATGCGGCCGTGCAACATGATTCGCGCCAGCGCGTGCACGGCGCGGTTGTCCCGATGGGTGGGTCCGGGACGCGACGCGCCGGCCAGGTACAGCGGTGAGCTCTGGTGCACGAACGGCAACGGCACGAACTCGGTGAAACCGCCGGTGCGGTCCTGGATGTCGCGCAGCACGTTGAGGTGGCCGACCCAGTGCCGCGGGCTGTCGACGTGGCCGTACATCATGGTCGACGACGACCGCAGCCCGACCTCGTGTGCGGTGGTCACGATTTCGATCCACAGCGACGTCGGCAGCTTGCCCTTGGTCAGCACCCAGCGCACCTCGTCGTCGAGGATCTCGGCGGCGGTGCCCGGAATGGTGTCCAGCCCGGCTTCGCGCAGGCTGATCAGCCACTCGCGAATGCTCAGCCCGCTCTTGGTGACCCCGTTGGCGATCTCCATCGGGGAAAACGCGTGCACGTGCATCGACGGCACCCGCGCCTTGACCGCGCGGACCAGGTCGGCGTAGCCCGTGACCGGCAGCTCGGGGTCGATGCCGCCCTGCATGCACACCTCGGTGGCGCCCTGCACGTGCGCCTCCCACGCGCGGTCGGCGACCTCCTCGGTGGACAGCGAGTATGCATCGGCGTCGCCCTTGCGCTGCGCGAACGCGCAGAACCGGCAACCGGTGTAGCAGATGTTGGTGAAGTTGATGTTGCGGTTCACCACGAAGGTGACGTCGTCGCCGACGGCTTCGCGGCGCAGCGTATCGGCAAGCGCGGCAACCGCTTCCAGCGCGGGGCCGTCGGCGGTGGCCAGGGACAGGTATTCGCTGTCAGAGCAGCCGCCGGGGTCGCGTTCGGCGGACCGCAGCGCGGCCAGCACATCGGTGTCCAGCCGTTCTGGCGCTTTGGCGCCCTGCGCGGCCAGCTCGTTGACGTGCGCGCGGATCGATTCCCAGTCGCCGAAGGCGCTGTCGATGTCGCTGCGGGTCTCGGTGTTGCGGCCCTCGCTGTCGATGGCCGCGTTGAGGTCGACCCGGCCCGAGGAGCCGACGTCGTCGGGCTCCTGCCAGGGCAGCCCCACCGGGTTGACGTCGCGCGCCAGACCGGTCGCCGGATCGGCCAGCGCCGCAACGTGTCCGGACACCCGCGGGTCGATCCACGCCGCGCCCGCCTGCACGTATTTCGGCTGCGCGGTCAGCCGCTGGACCAGCTCGTAACCGGCTTCGGCGGTGACGGCGGCCAAGTCGTCCAACGCCGGCCACGGCCGCTCGGGGTTGACGTGGTCGGGCGTCAGCGGCGACACCCCACCCCAGTCGTCCACCCCGGCGCCGAGCAGGGCCAGGCACTCGTCGCGCGACACCAGATTGGGCGGCGCCTGAATCCGCATCCCGGGGCCGAGGACCAGGCGCGCGACCGCCACCGTGGCCAGGTAATCCTCGATGCCGGCGTCGGGAACGGCGGCCATCGCGGTGTGTTCCTTGGCCCGGAAGTTCTGCACGATCACCTCTTGCACATGACCGAACTCCTTGTGCGCCTTGCGGATCGCATGCAAGGTGTCGGCGCGCTCGGCGAGCGTCTCGCCGATGCCGACCAGCAGGCCGGTGGTGAACGGGATCGACAACCGCCCCGCGTCGGTCAGGGCGCGCAGCCGCACGGCCGGATCTTTGTCCGGGCTGCCGTAGTGCGCAAGCCCTTTCGTCTCGAACAGCCGCCGTGACGTCGTCTCGAGCATCATGCCCATCGAGGGCGCCACCGGCTTGAGCCGGGCCATCTCCGACCAGCTCATCACGCCGGGGTTCAGGTGCGGCAGCAGCCCGGTCTCTTCGAGCACCCGGATCGCCATCGCGCGCACGTAGGACAGCGTGGAGTCATAGCCGCGTTCGCTCAGCCACTCGACGGCCTCCGGCCAGCGATCCTCGGGCCGGTCGCCGAGGGTGAATAGTGCTTCCTTGCAACCGAGTTCGGCCCCGCGGCGGGCGATGTCGAGGATCTCGTCGGGCTCGAGATACATGCCGGCGCCCTGGGCGCGCAGCTTGCCCGGGACGGTGACGAAGGTGCAGTAGTGGCAGGTGTCCCGGCACAGGTGGGTGACCGGGATGAAAACCTTGCGCGAGTAGGTGATCGGCAGCCCGCCGCCCGGCCCGCGCCGGCCGGCCGATTCCAGACCCGCATCGCGCACCCGGGCCGCACTGGCACACAGGTCGGCGAGGTCCGCGCCGCGCGCGGTCATGGCGACCGCCGCCTCGTCGACGTTCAGCGCGACGCCGTCTCGAGCCCGTCGCAGCACCCGCCGCAGCGCCGATGCACCGGCCTTCCGCGGGGCTTCCGGAGAAACCTTGGCCGGCACCACAGGGTTGGGCAGAGCGGTAGGCTCCTCGCCCGGAGTCAACAGCACCTTGGTGTAACTTCCCCACGATCGAATTTCATCCGCGCGTCCCAACATGTGAAATCGTGGCACCCGTTGGCGGGTCCCGTATGGGCAACAGTCAACAGTAGCGGCACCCCCGCGTCGGCAAGCGGGCGACATCCCGGCCGACCGTCAGACGCCCTGCCCGCGCCGCCACAGCACCCAGACCGGCGGTACCACCCCCAGGACCAGCAGCAATAAGGCCGCGTATGCCATCAGGCCGCGGCCGCCCAGGATCACGTCGTCGGCCGGGCCACCCATGCTGATCACCGCCACGGTCAGCAGCCACGTCCACAACGGCAGCGCCGCCAACCGGGGCGAACGGGTCCAGCGGCCGGCGGCCCACACCAGCGCCGCGTTGACCAGTCCGGAAATCAGTCCGCTGATGGGAAACGGGACCGTCCCGATGTAGAGAGGCAGCAGCAGGGCTCCGGCAAGTGCGGAGAGCACCCCGTCGACCGCCAAGAGGGCCAATACGACGAAACGGATCGCGGGGTCGGTCGCGCCGCTGTCGTCAACGGAGGCGACGCGTGGCTTGGTTTCGGTCAGGTCGGGACGCTGTCGATGTTGGACATGATGGAGCCGATAACCCACTGTAGGTTGTCCAGCCGGTCCTGCCAGTGTTGCTGATTAGGGTCCAGGTCGGGGTCCATGCGAATTCCTTCCGTGGCTGCCTGATTGGCAGCCTACCGCGTCGGGGCCGGCGGAAACTCAAGCCCTGCGAGCAGGTCCGTTTCCCAGCCCCGCCCGTCGCGCTCCCCCGCCGCGCCACCGACCAGGACGTAGTGCTCTTGCCCCAGAATCGGTATCGCCGCGTTGTTCGACAGCGCGCAGGCGCGACCGGTCGGTCCGACCACCACCTGGGTGGCGTGCGCGGCGAGCGCCGCCCGCTTGGCGGCCACGGCCTCCGGGCCGGTCTCGACGACGGCGTCGATGTCCTCGTCGGCGTAGCCGAAGGTGAACTCCTCCTTCGGCGGGATCGACCATTCGGGCCGCAGATCCTCGGGCGTCAGCGCGTCCATGGCCGCTTCGAAGGCGCTCGTTGCGAAGACCGACCAGTAGAACTTCGGCACGGCCCAGGGCTCGTCGGGAAAGTCGGCGGCGCCGGCTCCGGCGACCGCCGCCGCCACGGCGGCCGCCGTGATGCGGTGCGCGTGAACGTGATCGGGATGGCCGTAGCCGCCGGCCGGGTCGTAGGTCACCACGACGTGTGGGCGCTGCTCGCGGATGACGGCCACCAGCGCGCCGACGGTCTCGCGGTCGTCGGCGTCGATGAAGCGTTGCCGGTGCCGCGCCGGCGTGCCGCGCATGCCCGAATCGCGCCACCGGCCGGCGCCGCCGAGGTAGTGCGGCTCGCCCACGCCCAGCGCCCGCAGCGCGGCGGTCAGTTCGCCGATCCGGTAGCCGCCGAGTTGGTCCGCGCGATCGACGGCCAGTTCGGCCCATCGTTCGCCGATCACCTCGCCCTCTTCGCCCAGCGTGCAGGTGACCACCCGGACATCGGCGCCACGGGCGGCGTAGTGGGCGATGGTGGCGCCGGTGCCGAGGCTTTCGTCGTCGGGGTGCGCGTGGACGAACAGTAGCCGCGGCGTCTCAGGCATGGACGGCACCCTACGGCAGCCGCGACGATTCGGGCAGTCCGGCCGCTACCCACCGGTAAGCGGCAGGTAGGAACGCGCACGGCTACTATCAAGGAGTGCCCCAGCTCACGGACGCAGACCAGACCGGCAGCCGAAGCCGCCGGCGCGGCGAGGTCCTCGAACGCGCCCTGTACGAGGCCACCCTGGCCGAGCTGACCGAGGTCGGTTACGGCGGCCTGACCATGGAGGGCATCGCGGCGCGCGCCCATACCGGCAAGGCCGCCCTGTACCGACGCTGGGACACCAAGTGCGAGCTGGTGCACGCCGCTTTGGTGTTCGCGCTACCGCCGCTGCCCGAGCTGCGTTCCGGCCGGTCGGCCAGGGAGAACCTGCTGGCGATGTTCACCGCGCAGCGCGACCTACTGGCCGGAAAGACCGGCTTCCCGGGCCTGGACGTCATCCATCAGCTGTTGCACGAGCCCGAGATGCGGGCCATCTTCGCCGACGCAGTGGTGCGGCCGCGCATGCAAATCGTGGAATCGATCCTGCAGGCGGCCATCGACGACGGTGACCTCGATCCGACGACGGTCACCCCGCTCACCGCCCGCATCGGGTCGGCTCTGATCAACCAGCACTTCCTGCTGAACGGTTCGCCGCCGAACCGGCGCGAGCTGGCGCTCATCGTCGACACCGTGATCCCGCCGCGCGCAACGCGTCCCGCCGACTGACCGCGCGGGCGTTATGGCCCCGTCTTGATCCACTGGCCGGCGTCGCCGACGATGCCGACCGGGACCGCACCGGACAGGCTGACGTTCTGCACGCTCGGGCCGGCCCCGACGATCGTGGTGTCCTGCAGGATCGGCAGCACGGTAGCCATGTTCCACAAGCGCGGTTCGACCGCGGTGATCACGTCGTTGATGTTCTTGGTGCCGTTCAGGGCGGCGTCGATGTTCGACTGGATGCTGCGATCGCAGATCCCGGTGAGGTTCGACGGCGCCTGCACCAGGGCGTTGGGATCGGCCGGGCGGCTGGGCGGCGGCGTGGTCGTCGGCGTCGTCGACGTGGCGGGCGCCCCGGTGGACGGCGTGGGACCGGCGGGGGCGGACGGCGCGGGTGCCGGCCCGTTGGAGATCGGCACCTGGGTGGATTCCAGTGCGGGACAACCGTATCGGGAGGCGAGCCGGGTCGCCAGGTTGCCACCCGCCTGATGCCAGCCGACGATCGCGTCGACCCGGTTGTCGTTGAGCGCGTCGTGATAGAGGGTGACCGGGTCCAGCGCCAGCACGGTCGCGGCGATGCCGACGTTGCGCAGGCGGTCGGCGGCGGTGTTTGCCACCGCGACCGAGGTCGGATCGTTCGCCGCCACCCCGATCACCAGCGAAAGTTGTTGGCCGTCCTTGCTGATCCGGCCGCGGATGACCTCGGGCGGCCCGGTGTTCGGCGGGGCTGATGGCGGCGCCGCCGAAGCCGAAGTGTTGGGGTCGACCTTGTAGCCGGCCCCCTCCAGCAGCGCCAGCGCCGCCGGGGTCGTCATCGCCGGTGGCGCGGTCGGCTCGTAGCCCGGGTCGCTCGGCGCCCGGATCTGGGCCTGGTCCAGGGTGACGGTGTTGTCGCTGCCGGCGCCGACGGCCGCGAGCAGGTCGACGTCGAGCAGCCCCAGGATCGCCTTACGGACTTGCGTGTCCGCCAGTTTGGGTTCGGTGGCCCGCAGCGTGAGCTGCATGATGCGCGGCGTCACGATCCGAGCGGTCCGGACGTCGGGGATGGCGGACAGCTGCGCGAAGGCCGCCGAGCCGCCGTGCACCTGCGCCACCTGGGTGTCGCCGTTGCGCACGGAATCGGCCAGCGCGGCCGGCGCCCCGGCGCGGCGGAACAAGATGAGCGCGGGTTTGGCCGGCGGTCCCCAGTAGCGGTCGTTGCGGGCCACCAGGATCTCGTCGCGCTGCGGATCGATGCTTTCCACCCGGAACTGGCCGCCGGTGACGGGAAGCGCCCGGGCCAGACCCGCGGCGAAACCGCCGGGCACGTCCTTGACGATGTGGGCCGGAAGGATGTTGCTGAACAACTCCTTCCACGCCGGATACGGTTCGGCGAAGGTGACCACCGCCTGCTTGCCGCCCTCCAGGGACTGCACGCCGGTGATGAGGTCGTACCCGGCCGGGTCGACGACCCCGGGCTGGCTGACCATCTGGTGCCACAGGTACCAGAAGTCGTCGGCGGCGATCGGCGCGTTGTCGGTCCACTGCGCCTCCGGCCGGATCTTGTAGGTCACCGTGAACGGGTTCTGGCCGGTCACCTCGGCCGACACCAGCAGGGTCGGGTCCATCTCCCAGCGGGAACCGGTCGGCATGTTGGGGTCGGGGACCGGCCGAAAGGCGCTCGGCAGCACCAGCGCGCTGATCGCCGCGTTCACCGGGGACAGGTCGGACAGCAGGTGCGGGTTGAAGCCGGCCCCGATCGAGTCGATGCCCATGATGATCTCGCTGACCCGCGGTGGCGGCGGCACGGAGTTGTGCGGCGTATCGGTGCTCTGCGGCGCCGGCGGCGGGTTGACCGTACAGGCCGAGAGCACGAGTCCGACCAAAAAGATCAGTCCGCCCAGCACCATGAACCAACGGCGGACTCGTCTCGGCACGCTGATCAGGGTATCGAGCAACCGCACAGCAGCCCGCCCAACCACCCCGGTGTTAACCCCGCGCCTTGGCGCGCGACCGGCTGCGGGCCCGGGCGGTGGCGTCCAGCTCGACCTTGCGCACCCGCACGATCTCCGGGGTCACCTCGACGCATTCGTCTTGCGCGCAGAGGATCTCGACATCAACGTCACCCGCGAGAAGAAGCTGACCAACATGCGGTCGTCGACCGCCGATGTCATCGAAACGCTGGCCCGGCCGCTCGAACTCGATCTCGAGCAGGCCATGGAATTCTGCGCGCAAGACGAATGCGTCGAGGTGACCCCGGAGATCGTGCGGGTGCGCAAGGTCGAGCTGGACGCCACCGAC
>NZ_LZKV01000114.1:0-581 GCF_001672995.1 Mycobacterium sp. 1482292.6
TCCCAACCCGCAGCCGGATCCGGCAGCCCCTCGATCAGCGGCGCCACGGCCAGAAGATTCAAATCGCCGCGCCGGTTGCCCAAATCGCGGATCAGCCCGGTAACGGCGTGTTGCAACACATCAACGGTCTGCTCGGGCGCAGATGGCCGCGGCGCGCTGCTTGCCCACGAATCAGGGTTTTCTCGAGGCAACTGGGCCACGGAGATGCGCGGAATCAACTCGAGCGCGGGACCAACAAACCCAGCATTCTCCAAAGCCGATAGAAACGCGTCCGATCCGGTGCGCTCCATGACCGACCGACGTCGGATCCGGCCACTCGGATTCTTGACATAGAAGTAGGAATGAACCCCCCGGGTGTTGGGCACCAGCCACTCTTCCGGGTTCAATTCGTCTTGTCGCAAGCCGTAGTTAGACTCAAGCGTTTTCAGGTAAAGATCAATGACGGGGTGGTTACGCGCGGCAACAAACGCGGAATTGGTCAAGTGGAAATGCCCCGCGTCGTGCATGGCGAAACCCGGCGCTTGCAACAGATCCCGCAACCCATGCAGGTCACGAGCGGGATTGTCGCCGTCGGTGTAAAT
>NZ_LZKV01000115.1:0-600 GCF_001672995.1 Mycobacterium sp. 1482292.6
CCCTGGGCAACCAGCAGGCCGACGGCATGTCGGCGCTGCGCGGCTGGCTCACCCCCGAAGCCCGCGCCACCCTGGAAGCCGTCCTAGCCAAACTCGCCGCCCCCGGCATGTGCAACCCCCACGACGACACCCCCTGTGTGGACGGCGCACCCACCCAAGACGCCATCGACCACGACCCACGCTCGGCCGCCCAACGCCAGCACGACGGACTCAACGCCGCACTGCGCGGCGTGCTGGCCTCCGGGAACCTGGGGCAGCACAACGGGTTACCCGCCTCCATCATCGTCACCACCACACTGGCCGACCTCGAAGCCGCGGCCGGACGCGGCTTGACCGGCGGCGGCACCCTGCTGCCGATGAGCGATGTCATCCGCCTGGCCCGCCACGCCCACCACTATTTGGCGATCTTTGACAACGGCAAGGCCCTGGCGCTCTATCACACCAAACGCCTCGCCTCCCCCGGCCAACGAATCGTGTTGTACGCCAAGGACCGCGGCTGCAGCAGCCCCGGCTGCACCGTGGGCGGCTACTACTGCGAAGTCCACAGAGAGAATGGGAGGTCGCTCGCGGCGGTGGTCTGACTCTGAAGTCCATTGACGC
>NZ_LZKV01000116.1:0-64445 GCF_001672995.1 Mycobacterium sp. 1482292.6
CCCTTGCCTGCATTGATGGTTCGCGAGGCCAACGGCGGCATCGAGGTGTTCGCACCGGCGCGCCCCGAGCGGCCGGCCTGAGCGGTGTAACCCGCCGCCATATCTCTGGGCATGGATATCCCCATGCTTCGAAGATGTTTGGCGATCGTGCCGGCCGCGGGTGTGTTGGCATTGGCCGGTTGCTCCCAGTCCCGGCCGGTGGCGAACACCGCGGCGCCCACGGCCGAGGTGTCGATCACCGCGCCGGCGGCTCCCGTGCGCGGCAATGAGGTCACCATCGACGGCTTCGCGTTCCAACCCGCCTCTTTGACCGTCACCGCCGGGACCACCGTCACGTGGACCAACCGCGACGAAGAGCCTCATACGGTGGCCGCAAGCGACGGCTCGTTTCACTCACCCGGCATGGGCACCGGCGCGACCTTCACCCACACCTTCGCCGCCGCAGGGACTTTCGACTACGTCTGCTCGATCCATCCGATGATGCGTGGCACCGTGGTGGTGACGGGATGACCAGCACCGGGGAGAACGGCATGACCCGCCGCCAGCTCATCCGGCACACGGCGTGGTTCGGGGCGGCGGTCGGGTTCGCGGTGGCCGGCGGTGAGGTCATCTCCCATGCCGCCGGCGACGCCAAGGCTGCGCACGCGGCGGGACGGCCCACCCTGCGATTCGCCCAGATCAGCGACAGCCACCTCGGTTTCACCGGAGCACCCAACCCGGATGTCACCTCGACGTTCGGCCACGCGATCGATCAGGTCAACAACCTCGGATACACACCGGATTTCGTCATCCACACCGGCGACCTCACCCACCTGTCCAGCCCGGAACAGTTCGACCAGGTGAAGCAGATGATGAGCGGCCTCAAGACGCCGCACGTGCTGACCGTGCCCGGGGAGCACGACTCGATCGACGACGCGGGGCAGAAGTACCGAAACGCGTTCGGCGCCGGCTCGATCGGCGACGGGTGGTACAGCCTCGACATCGCCGGCGTGCACCTGATCGCGCTGGTCAATACCCTGAACCTGCACAAGCTCGGCCACCTGGGCGCCGATCAGCTGGAGTTCGTCAAGAAGGACGTCGCCCGCCTGTCCAGCGATACCCCCATCATCGTGTTCAGCCACATCCCGCTGTTCGCCATGTACCCGCAATGGGGCTGGGGCACCGACGACGCGACCCAGGCGCTGAGCTACCTGCGCCGCTTCGCGTCCGTCACCTGCCTCAACGGCCATGTCCACCAACTGTTTTCCAAGACCGAAGACAACGTGACCTTCTACAGCGCAACCACCACCGCGTACCCACTGCCGCGACCGGGTGACGGGCCGGCGCCCAAGCCGGTCACGCTGCCCGCCGGCAAGCTGCGCGACGCGCTGGGCATCCGCGAGGTCAGCTACACCAGGGGAGAGACCGCCTTGGCCTTGAAGGAGCGGACGCTGCAATGAGTTTGGCGAACATCCTGGTGCGGCTCGGCCTCGCCGTGTCGCTGGCCGTCGCCGCCGCCAGCCACGCCTATCTCTATGTCCATGGCTACCACCACATTCCGATGATCGGCGCGGCATTCCTGGCGCAGGCCAGCGTGTCGTTCGCGCTCGCGCTGCTGATCCTGATCGGCGGGCCGGCCTGGCTGCGCTGGGCGGGCGCCGCGGTGGCGGGCGGCTCGCTGGTCGCGTTCGTTATGTCGCGCACCGTCGGGCTCTCCGGCTTCTTTGAGCGCGGCTGGGACCCGGCGCCGTACGCGGCCGTCAGCGTGACGGCCGAGGTGATCACGCTGGTGCTGTGGGGGTTTGGCGGCCGCCTTTGGCTTCGAGCGCGCCAGACCACCTCCGTTTGAGGCGGCGTTTGAGGGACAGCGAGCAGACTAGGCGGCGCCCGGGGCCTCCGGGGCCGGCTGGTCGGCCAGGGCGTCGGCCCTGCTGACCGGCCCTGGCTCGTCGGAGCTGGACGTCACCGGGGCCGACCACTTGATCCGGAGCCGGCGCTTGAGGGACATCGAGGGTTTCTCGATGAGGAACCAGCTCGCCGCGGCCAGTGGCAGAGTGGCCGGCACCGCGGCAAGGAAGAACAGCACCGGGTGCAGGCGCGTCGCGAGCCCGGTGACGGCCAGCAATTGCTGGGCCGGGAATGCGTAGATATAGACGCCGTAGGACAGGTCGGTGCGCAGCCTCAACCGTTCGCTCTTGAGCAGGGAGCCGGTGACGACGACGGCGTAGGCCAGCGGAAGCGCGCCGACCACCCGGTAATCGGGCAGGAAGCCGGCCGCGATGACGATGACGACGCACACCGCGACCAGCGACCAGCGGGCGGGGATGACGTCTCGCCACTGATACAGCAGGGCACCGGCGGAGAACATGATGGCCGCGCGCACCGCGAGCTGCGGAATGGTCCACACGCCGGGAAAGGTCAGGGGCGGGACCACCAGCGCCGCCAGTGTCGCCACCACCAGAACAGCGGGGGATATCCACCGGCGATTGGCCAGCCCCGCCACGCCGATGGCGGCAACGAACACGTAGCACAGCAGTTCCCAGATCAGCGACCACATCGAACCGTTCCACGCGGGTCCACCCGGCACGCCGTGCAGCGTTCCGTCGATGGTCGGCTGCAGGTAAGCGATCGCGCTGTTCTTCAGGACGTACTGGAGCGGGGCGGTGGAACCGAGCAGCTTCGCGGCCGAGCCGCCCTGGATCACCATGCTGAGCGGGGCGAAGACGAACGCGGTCACGACCAGGCACACGTAGAAGCCGGGCAGGATCCGCAACGCGCGGGCCGTGAGATAGTCACGCAGTCGGGGGTCGGTCAGCCAACTGCGGGTGATGAGAAAGCCGGAGATCGCGAAAAATCCGTCAACGCCCACCGAGAAGAAAAGCTGCAGCGTTGCCTTCGGGGGCATATGGCCGGTGCATGGCCAGGAGTGGAAGAGCATCACCTCGGCCGCCAACACCAACCGAAGTGCGTTGAGCGCGTTTCTTCGCGGATCGAAAACCTGCCCTAGCTTCATCCAGCCCTCCACCCCCACACACCACTCGCCGTCGGCGCCATCGTACGGGCCGCGGACACTTTGACGCTGACGCTCGCGCTGGCCTCGATCAGGTCGTGGCCCCGCGATTCTTTGCCCGCGGCGCGGCGTCTCGCGTCCTTGAATTGCAACGACGATGGCTAAACGGCACCGGGTACCTCCGGCGGCATCGCCAGGGCCGCTTGCTCGCGGGAGCCGACGGATCTCCGTTTGAGCCGGGCCTTCAGCGACCTCGCCGGCTTTTCGACCAGGAACCAGCTCGCAGCGGCCAGCGGCAGGGTGGCCACGGCCACGGTCAGGCAGAACACGATCGGATTGAGGCTGAGCAACCCGAGGACCGCCAGCAGCTGCTGGGTCGGGTACGCATAGATGTACATGCCGTAGGACAGGTCCGTGCGCAATCGCAATCGCCGGTTGTGCAGCAGGGACCCGGAGACGATGACGGCGTAGGCCAGCGGAACGGCGGCGACCACCCGGTAATCCGGCAGCTGGCCGGCCACCAGCACGATCACCACGCTCACCGCGACCAGCCACCAGCGCGCCGGGATCACGTCCCGCCACTGATAGAGCAGCGCCCCCGCGGCGAACATGATCGCGGCCCGGCACGCCATGAAGACCAGGACGATGCCCACGTTGCCCGTCGGCCGATTGAACACCTCGGGGAAGGTGACGGGCGGCATCATCGACGCCCCGATCGCCGCCACCACCAATATCACCGGCGAAACCCACCTGCGGTTGGCCAGTCCGGCCACGCCGATGGCGGCGACGACCAGATAGCACATGATCTCCCAGAACAGGGACCACAGCGACGCGTTCCAGATGCCCGCACTGGGAATGTCGAGCGGGGTGCCACCGACGTCGGGCTTGAGCCATAAGACCGCGGCGTTTTTCAGCACGTATTCGAACGGCGCGAATGAGAACAGCAGCTTGGCCGGCGAACCGCCCTGGATCGCCACGCTGAGCGGGGCGAACACGAAGGCGGTCACGATCATGCAGACGTAGAAGCCCGGCAGGATGCGCAGGGCCCGGGCGGCGAGGTAGGCGCGCAGCTTGGGGTTGCTCAGCCAGCTCGCGGTGATGAGGAATCCCGAAATCGCGAAGAACCCGTCCACCCCTACGGACAGCAGTAGCTGCAGAACGGCCCGCAGTGACGGCAGATGACCCCGAACCGGGTAGGTGTGCCAAAAGATGACCTCGGCCGCGAGCGCCAACCGCCATGCGTTGAGCGCGTTGCTTCGCGGATCGAAGACCTGCCCGAGCTTCATCGGCGTCGCCCGCCATCCGCGCTGGGCATCATCGGAATCATCGGCGCAATCTTAGCCTCACCCGCCAGCGATGAGGGCCGGTTGACGGTACTCGCCCGATTCGGTGACCGCAACCGCAGCGCTATTAAATATGTGTCCAACAGGCCGGTGACCAGGGCGGCGCCGTTTTGCGCCCGATGAGCGCCAAGAGCGTTGGGGCTCAAGCCCACGGCTGCGCGCGGTCAGCCGCGCAGGCCGTCGACGAACGCCTTCGTCTCTTCCCAGGTGGGCAGCAGCCCCGAGGCGCGCGCCTCTGCGAAGCTGGGCGCCGCGGCGTCACGATCGGACAGGTTGGGCGCCGCCCCGTCCACCAGCGGCCAGTCGATGGCCAACGCCGGATCGGTCGCGCAAATGGTGTGTTCGCGCTGCGGGTTGTATTCCGCCGAGCACAGATACATCACCGTCGAATCGTCTTGCAGGGCCAGGAACCCGTGGCCCAGGCCCTCGGACAGGTAGATCGTCCGGTGATCGGAGTCGTCGAGCAGCACCGAGTCCCACTGCCCGAAGGTCGGCGAGCCCTCCCGGATGTCGACGACCACGTCGAACACCGAACCGCGAACGCAGGTCACATACTTGGCCTGGCTCGGTGGCACCTGGGCGTAGTGCAATCCGCGCAACACACCCGCCGCGGAGACCGAGCAGTTGGCCTGCCGGACGTCCAGCCGATGACCGGCGAAGGAGCTGAATCCCTTGTCGGCGAACCATTCGAAGAAGTGCCCGCGCGAATCGCCGTGCACGGTAGGGGTGATCTCCCAGGCGCCGGGGATCTTCAGTTCGCGAACTTCCACGCTACTGCCCACGCTCTTCGTAGCGGGCTTCCGAAGCGTCTTTCAACGGACGCCACCACGATTCGTTCGCGCGATACCAGTCAATGGTGGCACGCAGACCCTCCTCGAAGTCGGTATGCTTTGGCGCCCAACATAATTCGTCGTACAGCGTCGACGGGTCGATGGCGTAACGCAGATCGTGGCCGACGCGATCGGTGACGTGGTCGAAGTCGTCGGGCTCGCGGCCCATCATCTGCAGCAGCGTGCGCAGCACGGTCAGGTTGTCGCGCTCGCCTTCGGAGCTGATCAGGTAGGTGCGCCCGATCTCGCCGGAGTCCAGGATGCGGCGGACCGCGCTGTTGTGGTCGTCGACGTGGATCCAGTCGCGGACGTTGGCCCCGGTGCCGTACAGCTTGGGCCGCCGGCCGGTGAGGACGTTGGTGATCTGGCGCGGGATGAACTTCTCCACGTGCTGATACGGCCCGTAGTTGTTGGAGCAGTTGGAGATCGTCGCGCGCACGCCGTAGGAGCGCACCCACGCCCGCACCAGCATGTCGGCGGCGGCCTTGGTCGCCGAATACGGGCTGGACGGGTTGTAGGGCGTCGCCTCGGTGAATCGCTGGGGGTCGTCGAGCTCCAGGTCGCCGTAGACCTCGTCGGTCGAGATGTGGTGCAGCCGCACGCCGTAACGCCGCACGGCCTCGAGAATGGTGAAGGTGCCGACGACGTTCGTGTGCAAGAACGGCTCGGGGCCCTCCAGCGCGTTGTCGACGTGGCTCTCCGCGGCGAAGTGCACCACCGCGTCGGATTCGGCGACCAACCGCGACACCAGCTCGGCATCGGTGATGTCGCCGACAACCAGCTCGATGGAGTCCTCGACGTCGGCCAGCGACTCACGCCGACCCGCATAGGTCAGGGCGTCGAGCACCGTGACGGAATCCTCGGGGTGTTCGCGGACCGTGCTGTGCACGAAGTTGGCGCCGATGAATCCAGCGCCGCCGGTGACCAGTAACCGCATGCCCAAACCCTAACCGAGCCGATCGGTCAGTTTGCGCCAGTCAGCCCCAGAGCTCCGGCCAATTCGCTCAGCGCAGGTAGCAGCGCTTCCTCATCGTGGGCGCCGAGCACCTGGATCGCCACGTGGTCGGCGCCGGCCTGCAGGTGTTCGCCCAGCCGCGCCGCGATGTCGTCGGGCGTGCCGTAGGCGACCACCGCGTCGATCAGCCTGTCGCTGCCGGGTTTGCGCACGTCGGCCTCGGTGAACCCCAGCCGCAGCCAGTTGTTCACGTAGTTGCTCAGGCCCAGGTAGAACTCGACCGTCTGGCGCCCGATCGCGCGCGCCCGCTCCGCGTCGGTGGTGAGCACCACCTTGTGTTCGGGCGCCAAATACACTGCCCCGCCGAGCAAGTCGCGCGCCTTCGCCGTGTGTTCGGGCGTCGTCAGGTAGGGATGGGCACCGGCGCTGCGCTGCGCCGCGAGCCGCAGCACCCGCGGGCCCAGCGCGGCGAGCACCCGCCGGCTGGTCGGCACCAGGGCGGCATCGAGTTCGTCGAGGTAGGAGACCAGGGCGTCGTACGGCTTGACGTATTCCTCGGTGTGTTCGGGGTGGCCCACCCCGACGCCCAGCAAAAACCTTCCCGGGTGCGCGCTTTCGATCCGCCGGAAGGACTCCGCGACGGCCCCGGCGGGCGCCGTCCAGATGTTGACGATCCCGGTGGCCAGTTGCAGCGACGTCGTCGCCGCCAGGGCCGGCTCGGCCCAGGACAGCTCGGCGTCCGGTGAGCCACCGATCCAGGCGGCGCCGTACCCCAGCGATTCGATGCCCGCCGCCAAATCCGCGGAGATGGATCGGGTGGGCAGCCACACGCCGAACCGGCCGAGTTCGGGCTTGAGTGAAACTCCCTCGGTCATCTGGGCTCCCCCTACGGTCTCAGGACTGCTTCAACCCCAGTGGCCCCGCCAGTTCGGCCAGCGCCGAGACCAGGTTTTCATCCTTTGTCAGGACCTGCACGGGGACGTGATCGGCGCCGGCGTCGAGGTGCTCGTTCAGCCGCGCCGCGATCTGGTCCACGGTGCCATACGCCACCACCGCGTCCACCAGGCGGTCGCTGCCGGGCCGGGTGACCTCGTCCTCGGTGAAACCCAGCCGCTTCCAGTTGTTTCGGTAGTTGGCGAGGTTGAAATAGATGTCGAGCGCCTTGCGGCCGACGGCCCGCGCCTTCTCGGCGTCGGTGGTCAGCACCACCTTGTGCTCGGGCGCCAGGAAGGCCGACGGCCCGATCAGCTCGCGGGCCCGCGCGGTGTGTTCGGGGGTGGTCAGGTAGGGGTGCGCGCCGGCCGAGCGCTCCGCGGACAGCTTGAGCACGCGTGGGCCCAGCGCCGCCACCACCCGGCGGTGGGCGGGCACGCCGTAGTCGTCGAGCTGCTTGAGGTAGTCGGACAGCGCGTCGTAGGGCTTGCGGTACTCGGTGTGCGCCTCGGGATGCCCGACGCCGATGCCCAGCAGGAACCGGCCGGGGTAGGCGGCCTCGATGCGGTGGAAGGATTCGGCCACGGGCCCCGCGGCCGCGGTCCAGATGTTGACGATGCCGGTGCCCACCTGCAACGTCGTGGTCGCTTCCAGGAGGGGTTCGACCCAGGCCAGCTCGGCGGGGGGTGAACCGCCGACCCACACGGCGCCGTAGCCCAGCGCCTCGATGTCCCTGGCCTGCTCGGGGGTGACGCCGCGTCCGAACGATCCGAACCGGCCGAGATTGGGTTTGCTCGCAGCATCGGTCATGGTTGTTCCCAACCCGCGCCCCGCGAAAGCTATTCCGAAACGGCCAGATCCTCGTCGGCATCGTCGAGATCGGTGGCCGCGACGTCGGCGGCGGGCGCCGTGAGCGGGAGCAGCACGATGAACCGGGTGTCGCCGGGCACCGACTCCACCCGCAGGTCGCCGCGATGCTTCTTCACCACGATGTTGAACGCCAGGTCCAGGCCCAGCCCGGTGCCCTCGCCGAAGGGTTTGGTGGTGAAGAACGGCTCGAAGATGTGTTCGCGGATGTCCTCGGGTATGCCCGGGCCGGTGTCGCAGATTTCGATGCGGGCCAGGTTGTCGCCTTCGGCGCAGGTGCGGATGGTCAGGGTGCCACCGGTGTCGCGCATGGCGGCGATCGCGTTGTCGATGATGTTGGTCCACACCTGATTGAGATCGCCTGGGTAGCAAGGGATTTCGGGAAGGGTCTGGTCGAAGTCCTTGACGACGGTGATCGCCTTCGCGCCCTTGCCGCCGTCCTTGGTCAACCGGTCGGCGAACATCACCAGGGTGCTGCGCAGCAGGTCGTGCACGTTGGTCACCTGGAACGGGGCGCGATCCATCTGCGAATACTGCTTGGCGTCGGCGACCAGCGCCGAAATCCGTTTGCTGGCTTCCAGAATCTGATTCATCAGCAGCTCGCTCTCGATGGTGTAGTTGATCCAACGGATCGCCTGCTCCAGCGATGTCGATGCGAGTTCCTCGGTGACCGCGGAGATCCGCTCCAGCCAATCGGTGTCGATGCCGCCCTCGACGAACGTCGGGGCGATGTCCCAACCGCCGTCGATGCCGTGCTCTTCCAGCCAGTCGCCGACGGCGTCCTCCCGGTCGGAGGTCTCGAGCGCGGTCAAATGCTGCCCCGATCCTGGAGCAGCGGACTTGGCGACCTGCTCGGCGACCCGCTCCTGCAGCCGCACCAGGGCGCTGAGCGCCTCGGGGGTGATGGTCCCGTCGGCCAGCATCGCCAGCTTGTGGCGCATGTTGGCCACCCGTTCGCGCAGATCCGCCGCGGACCTCGAGATCGCCGCCGCGGGGTTGTTCAGCTGGTGCGTCAGCCCGGCCGACAACCGGCCCAGCGCCAGCAGCTTCTCTCGGTTGTCGATGATCCGGCGGGTCCGGTCGGTGCCGACGGCGATGCCGTCGAGCAGATGCACCGCCATCGGGAACTGGTCCCGCATGAACTGGGCGAACACCGGCGCGTCCATCACGAAGAAGCGCGACGGCTTAATCACGTGTACCGAGGCGTCGTAGCTCTTCTGCTTGCCGCCGGTGAACGCCCGCCACGCCCCGCAATACACGCCGCGCTGCGAGGTGCGGTTGGTCTCGATGTCCTGGCCACCGGAGAGCTTGCTCATGGTGAGCTCCCCGTCGATCAAGACGTAGAAGCAGGTCGCCGGCTCGCCCTCGACGCAGATCGGACCGGGTTCGTAGTGCTGAATGTGGCCGTTGGCGCACAGCACCGCGAGCTGCTCGTCGGTGAGCGCCTCGAACAGGAACAGGCTGCGCAGCTCGTCGGGCTGACAGGGCACCTTGGTCGATTCGGAGCCGGTCATACCCCTCCTAGCTCTCGGCCAGGTAGCGGTGGACCAGCATGACGGCCATCGACCCTTCACCGACCGCGGCGGCGACCCGTTTGGCCGAGGTCGAGCGGACGTCGCCGGTGGCGAACACGCCGGGCACGCTGGTTTCCAGGTGATGCGGCGGGCGTTCCAACGTCCAGCCGCACACGTTGCGCAGGTCCGGTCCGGTCAGGATGAAACCGTGGTCGTCGCGGGCCAGCACCCCGTCGAGCCAGTCGGTGCGCGGGGCGGCGCCGATGAAGATGAACATCCGCGCGCAGGTGACGTCCTCGATCTCCCCGGTGCGGTTGTTCACCAGCCTCAGCTGCTCGAGGTGGCCGTCGCCGGTGGCGCGCTGCACCTCGGTGCAGGTCAGCACGTTGATCTTGGGGTTCGCCTCGATCTGCTGGATGAGGTAGTAGGACATCGACGCCTCCAGCGACGGGGCGCGCACCACGATGTTGACGGACTTGGCCGTCCGGGACAGGTACATCGCGGCCTGGCCGGCCGAATTCGCCCCGCCGATCACGTAGACCTCTTCGTCTTCGCACTCCGGGGCGACCGAGATGGCCGCGCCGTAGTACACGCCGCAGCCGGTCAGCTCGGTGCAGCCCTCCGCCTGCAGCTGGCGGTAGGACACCCCGGTGGCCAGGATGACGGCGTGCGCGTCGATCGAGCCGCCGTCGGCGAACCGCACGGTGCGCTTGGATCCGTTCACCTCGAGGGCGACGGCCTTACGCGCGGTGATCAGCTCGGCGCCGAATTTTTCCGCCTGCCGCCGCGCCCGGTCGGCCAGCTGCCCGCCCGAGACCCCGTCGGGGAAGCCCAAATAGTTCTCGATGCGCGAGCTCTGCCCGGCCTGGCCGCCGGTGGCGATGTGCTCGATGAGCACGGTGCGCAGCCCCTCGGAGGCGCCGTACACGGCGGCGGCCAGGCCGGCGGGCCCACCGCCGACCACGATCAGGTCGTAGAACTCCTGCGACGGCGTGGTGGTCAGGCCCAGCGTCTCGGCCAGCTGCGCATCGGTGGGCTCGACCAGGGTGTCGCCGCGCTGGGTGATGACCACCGGCAGTCGCCTGCCGTCCTCGCCGGCCGCGCTGAGCAGTCGCTCGCCGGCGGGCTCGTCGGCCATGAACCAGGTGTAGTAGAGGCCGTTGCGGGCCAGGAAGTCGCGGACCTGCCACGACCGCGCCGACCAGCGGTGGCCGATCACCTTGGTGTGCGGGATGGGGTGCTCGGGCGCGGCGCGCCAGGCGTCCAGCAGCCCGTCGATGACCGGGTAGAACTTCTCCTCCGGGGGATCCCACGGCTTGAGCAGGTAGTGGTCCAGGTCGACGACGTTGATCGCGTCGATGGCGGCGTGGGTGTCGGCGTAGGCGGTCAGCAGCACCCGGCGGGCCGCGGGATACAGGTCCATCGCCTGCTCGAGGAACTCGATGCCGCTCATCTGCGGCATCCGGTAGTCGGCGATGAGCAGCGCGACGGTCTCGCCGCGCAGTTTGAGCTCCTTTAGCGTGCCCAGGGCGTCGGGCCCGGATTCCGCGCGCACGATCCGGTGCTGCTCGCCGTAGTGGCGGCGCAGGTCGCGGGCGACCGCCCGGGACACCGAGGGATCGTCGTCGACGGTCAGCATGACGGGCTTGCGCGGTTGCGCTGCGGCCTCTGGCGGGCCCGAGGGGGCCGAGGGGTTAGTCATCGGCGTTAAGTATGCGCTCGTCAGCGGCCGTGCGGGAGGTCGAGCTGGCGGGCCGCGTTCCGCCGGCAGCGATTTTGGTGGAGGGCAATAACCAGGTATCGTGGAACAACGGTGCGGCATCCGCGCCGACTTTTTGTGTGCCAAGTCCCTAGGAATTTCCTGTCACCGGCTCACGTTCCAAGTCGGTGCACTGTCGCGTCGACTAGGCGCAGACGAGAACGAAACTATACGACGAGGATTCTTAACTAGTTATGGCCAAGAAGGACGGCGCCATCGAGGTGGAAGGCCGGGTGGTCGAGCCGCTGCCCAATGCGATGTTCCGCATTGAGCTGGAGAACGGCCACAAGGTGCTTGCCCACATCAGCGGCAAGATGCGGCAGCACTACATCCGCATCCTGCCGGAGGACCGGGTGGTGGTGGAGTTGTCTCCCTACGACCTGTCCCGCGGCCGCATCGTGTACCGGTACAAGTAACCGCGCCTGAGCTCCAACAACCTACGAATAGACAGAACAGGATCGAACTGCCGTGAAGGTGAACCCGAGCGTCAAGCCAATCTGTGACAAGTGCAGGGTGATCCGTCGGCATGGGCGGGTCATGGTGATCTGCTCCGATCCGCGCCACAAGCAGCGCCAGGGCTGACCTGCCCCAGCACCGTCCGGCGACGATGCAGTCCGTGAACGGACTGAGGAGGAGTCGGACGATCCAACCGAACACAACTGAATGCAGACCTCCCAGCACCACTGAGCTGCCTGGCGCGCCAAGCGCCAAAAAAGACGAATCAGCGTCGCTCATCCACGTCCGGTCGGAGGCCGGGCCCCGGTAACACCCAGGTGGGACCGGGAACGGGCTGGGAACAGACCTCCGCCTAGAAAAAAGAGGAAACGCCCCCCATGGCTCGACTAGTAGGCGTCGACCTTCCGCGCGACAAGCGGATGGAGATCGCCCTGACCTACATTTTCGGCGTCGGCCGCACCCGGTCGAACGAGATCCTGGCAGCCACCGGCATCGACCGGAACCTGCGCACCCGGGACCTGACCGACGACCAGCTGACCCACCTGCGTGACTACATCGAAGCGAACCTGAAGGTCGAGGGTGACCTGCGCCGCGAGGTTCAGGCCGACATCCGGCGCAAGATCGAAATCGGCTGCTACCAGGGCCTGCGGCACCGCCGCGGCCTGCCGGTGCGCGGCCAGCGGACCAAGACCAACGCGCGCACCCGCAAGGGCCCCAAGCGCACCATCGCCGGCAAGAAGAAGGCCAGGTAACCCCCCATGCCACCAGCCAAGAAGGCAGCCTCCGCTCCCAAGAAGGGGCAGAAGACCCGTCGCCGGGAAAAGAAGAACGTCCCGCACGGCGCCGCCCACATCAAGAGCACGTTCAACAACACGATCGTGACCATCACCGATCCGCAGGGCAACGTCATCGCCTGGGCGTCGTCGGGTCACGTCGGGTTCAAGGGCTCGCGGAAGTCGACGCCGTTCGCCGCGCAGCTGGCCGCCGAGAACGCGGCCCGCAAGGCGCAGGAGCACGGCGTGAAGAAGGTCGACGTGTTCGTGAAGGGCCCGGGCTCGGGCCGGGAGACGGCGATCCGGTCGCTGCAGGCCGCCGGTCTGGAGGTCGGCGCGATCTCCGACGTCACCCCCCAGCCGCACAACGGCGTTCGCCCCCCGAAGCGACGCAGGGTCTAGGAGGAAAAGAACCCAATGGCTCGTTACACCGGACCCGTCACCCGCAAGTCGCGCCGGTTGCGCACCGACCTCGTCGGCGGCGACCAGGCGTTCGAGAAGCGCCCCTACCCGCCCGGCCAGCACGGCCGCGCGCGGATCAAGGAAAGCGAATACCTGCTGCAGCTGCAGGAGAAGCAGAAGGCCCGCTTCACCTACGGCGTGATGGAAAAGCAGTTCCGTCGCTACTACGAAGAGGCCGTGCGCCAGCCCGGCAAGACCGGCGAAGAGCTGCTGCGCATCCTGGAAAGCCGGCTGGACAATGTCGTGTACCGCGCCGGCCTGGCTCGCACCCGCCGGATGGCGCGTCAGCTGGTCAGCCACGGACACTTCAGCGTCAATGGCGTGCACGTCAACGTCCCGAGCTACCGGGTGTCGCAGTACGACATCATCGACGTGCGGGACGGCTCGCTGAACAACGTGCCGTTCCAGATCGCGCGGGAGACCGCGGGCGACCGCCCGATCCCGAGCTGGTTGCAGGTGGTGGGGGAGCGTCAGCGCATCCTCGTCCACCAGCTGCCCGAGCGGGCGCAGATCGACGTGCCGCTCGCCGAGCAGCTCATCGTCGAGTTCTACTCGAAGTAAAGACCCCCTGCGCTGAACCGGCGCAGGTCTGCGACGATCGCAAGCGCGGCGAAGCCGGGCGCAGCGGGTCGGAGCGGGCAACACAGCGGCATCAAATAGCGGGTGCCGAGAAGGAGAAGAAGAAACACCATGCTGATCTCTCAGCGACCCACATTGTCGGAGGAAGTCCTCACCGACAGCCGCTCCCAGTTCGTCATCGAGCCGCTGGAGCCGGGATTCGGTTACACCCTGGGCAATTCGTTGCGCCGCACGCTGCTGTCCTCGATTCCGGGTGCGGCCGTCACCAGCATCCGCATCGACGGCGTGCTGCACGAGTTCACCACCGTGCCGGGCGTCAAGGAAGACGTCACCGCGATCATCTTGAACCTCAAGAGCCTGGTGGTGTCCTCCGAGGAGGACGAGCCGGTCACCATGTACCTGCGCAAGCAGGGCCCGGGTGAGGTCACCGCGGGCGACATCGTGCCGCCCGCCGGTGTCACGGTGCACAACCCCGACCTGCACATCGCGACGCTGAACGACAAGGGCAAGCTCGAGGTCGAGCTCGTCGTCGAGCGCGGCCGCGGCTACGTGCCCGCCGTGCAGAACCGCGCCTCCGGTGCCGAAATCGGCCGCATCCCCGTCGATTCCATCTATTCGCCGGTGCTCAAGGTCACCTACAAGGTGGACGCCACCCGTGTCGAGCAGCGCACCGACTTCGACAAGCTGATCCTGGACGTCGAGACCAAGAGCTCGATCAACCCCCGCGACGCGCTGGCGTCGGCGGGCAAGACCCTGGTCGAATTGTTCGGTCTGGCACGCGAACTCAACGTCGAGGCCGAGGGCATCGAGATCGGGCCGTCGCCGGCCGAGGCCGACCACATCGCGTCGTTCGCGCTGCCGATCGACGACCTGGACCTGACGGTGCGCTCCTACAACTGCCTCAAGCGCGAGGGCGTGCACACCGTCGGCGAGCTGGTCAGCCGCACCGAGTCCGACCTGCTCGACATCCGCAACTTCGGTCAGAAGTCCATCGACGAGGTGAAGGTCAAGCTTCACCAGCTGGGCCTGTCGCTCAAGGACAGCCCGCCGAGCTTCGACCCCTCGCAGGTCGCGGGTTACGACGTCGCCACCGGCACCTGGTCTTCCGAGGCGTCCTACGACGACCAGGACTACGCCGAAACCGAACAGCTGTAACGGCCGTCCGGTGACGATGCGGCCGTGCAGCGGCCGCTGAGGAACCGGACACAACAGACGAAAGTCCGTCCCGGCCCTACCTGATACGGGGGCCGGCCACTTCAAGGAGATAGTCGCAATGCCCAAGCCCACCAAGGGACCTCGCCTCGGCGGGTCGTCTTCGCACCAGAAGGCGCTGCTCGCCAACCTGGCCACCTCCCTGTTCGAGCACGGCCGGATCAAGACGACCGAGCCCAAGGCGCGGGCGTTGCGGCCGTACGCGGAGAAGCTGATCACGCACGCGAAAAAGGGTGCGCTGCACAACCGTCGCGAGGTGCTGAAGAAGATCCGCGATAAGGACGTGGTGCACGCGCTGTTCGCGGAGATCGGCCCGT
Organism: Mycobacterium sp. 1482292.6; assembly: GCF_001672995.1. Classification (NCBI taxonomy): domain Bacteria; kingdom Bacillati; phylum Actinomycetota; class Actinomycetes; order Mycobacteriales; family Mycobacteriaceae; genus Mycobacterium; species Mycobacterium sp. 1482292.6. The sequence continues at coordinate 14,990 of NZ_LZKV01000116.1, forward strand.
TCTACGCCGACCGCAACGGCGGCTACACCCGCATCATCAAGGTCGAGCCGCGCAAGGGCGACAACGCCCCCATGGCCGTGATCGAGCTGGTGCGGGAGAAGACGGTCACCTCCGAGGCCGATCGGGCGCGACGGGTCAAGGCTTCCAAGAAGTCCGACGCCCCGGTCGCGGCGGCGGCGGCACCTCAGGCGGCGGTCGAGCCCTCCGAAGCCGTCGGCCCCACGGCCGAGGAAGCCACGGCCGAGGAGACCACGGAGGCGCCCGAGGTTTCGCAGGCCACGGAGGCGGAGGCCGCCGCCGAAGAAAAGCACGACGAGGCCATCGAGGCGCGGGCCGAGGCCGAGAAGGCCGAAGAGGCTGACGAGGCTGACGAGAGTTAGCGAGGACGTCCGTCTGCGGCTCGATATCGCCTACGACGGAACAGGTTTCGCGGGCTGGGCCACTCAGGCCGGCCAGCGGACCGTGGCCGGGATTCTCGACGAGGCGCTGACGACGGTCTTCCGCACGCCGGTGCGCCTGCGCGCGGCGGGGCGCACCGACGCCGGCGTTCACGCGACCGGGCAGGTGGCCCACGTCGACGTGCCGGCCGACGCGCTGCCCAACGCCTATCCGCGCGCACCGCACGTCGGTGAGCCGGAGTTCCTGCCTCTGCTGCGCCGGCTGGGCCGATTCCTGCCCACCGACGTCCGGGTCGTCGACATCACCCGCGCGCCAGCGGGTTTCGACGCCCGGTTCTCGGCGCTGCGTCGTCACTACGAGTACCGACTCTCGACGGCGCCCTGGGGGGTGCAGCCCCTGCAGGCCCGCTACGTCACCGCGTGGCCTCGCCCCCTGGACGTCGAGGCCATGGCGACGGCGTCACGAGACCTGTTGGGACTGCACGATTTCGCCGCGTTCTGCCGTCATCGCGAGAACGCCACCACCATCCGCGATCTGCAGCGCCTGGAGTGGACCCGCGACGGCGACCAGATCACCGCGCAGGTCTGCGCCGACGCGTTCTGCTGGTCGATGGTGCGCTCACTGGTCGGGGCGCTGCTGGCCGTCGGCGAACACCGCCGCCCGGTGTCCTATTGCCGCGAATTGCTCAGCGCCACCGAGCGATCCAGCGACTTCGCCGCCGCGCCGGCGCACGGGCTTTCGCTGGTCGCCGTGGACTACCCGCCAGACGACCAGCTGGCCGCGCGCAACCTCATCACCCGCGACATCCGCTCGCGCTAGACCCGGGACGCCACGAAAGTCGCAGCCTTGGTGGTCAATCCGGGCACGTAGCCCAGGTGCGAGCTCCACTGCATGCCCGACGAGCAGATCGGGTCGCCCGGGTTGCACAGGTCGATGGTCTTGCCCTCGAAGTTGGGGGACAGGGCGCTCATCAGTTGACCCGCCCGGCCGGACGGGTTGCCGAACAGCGCGACCGCCGCGACGTGATCGGCGGCCGCGGGCGGCAGCGGCTGGCGGTAGCCGAGGCCGGACACCGGTGCGGCCGTGACGATATCGACGACGGCGGCGCCCTGCGAATACCCGCCCAGCACCAGTTTGGTGCCGGGGCAGTTGGCGGCCATCTGCTGGATGTGGGCGCTGGCGTCATTGGCGCCGTTGGCGGCTGCCAGAAAGTCCTTGCTTGCCGGGTAGTTCACCCCATATGCGCCAACGCTTTTGCGAGTCTGCTCGCGCAACGAGCTGACGAAGGCGCCGCCCACCTTGCCGACACCTGGCGGCTCGTCGGTGCCTCGGGCAAACACCACTTCAACGCCGGGGCACGATGCCGACGCATGCGGAACCAATTGGGGGGCAATCAATAACGCGCCCGTCGCGCCAATTCCGATGCCCAGCCCTAACGGGATAAGCCTCACACAGCGATGTTAAGGGGGCGTTGATAACCCGACGGTAACGATTTAGACGAGAGGTGCTTGCGGTGCGGCCGTGGTCGGGACGACCGGGCCGGTTGCGGGCCCCGGACCCCCGTCGTGAATCGACGGGCCCGAACCGGGGGTCTGCCCGTTAACCGGCGACTGCTGGCCGTAGCCGGGTTGCTGCGGGCCGTAGCCGGGGCCCAGGGGCGGACCGAAGGCGGGTGACTGCTGGCCCAGGCCGGCGGCCGCCAGTTTCTGCGCGACGAACGCCGCAGCCTGGGTGGTGTAGACGGGGACGTAGCCCTCGGTGTGCCCGCTCCACTCGTTGCCCTCGCCCGCGTGACAGATCGGGTCGTTGGGGTTGCAATAGTCGGCGGCCTTGGAGCCCAGCATCGCGCTCTTGGTGGGTAGCGACCCTCCGGCGCGGTCGGCCACGTCACCGAAGGTCACGACGGCGGCGATGTCGTTGGCGTATTGCGCGGGCAGGGTGTTGCCCCAGCTGATGCCGCCGATGGGGACCCCGGCCACGATGTCCATCACGGAGGCGCCCTGGGAGTAGCCGCCCAGCACGATCTTGGTGTTGGGGCACTTCTCCACGCTCTTCTTGACCCGGTCGATGGTGTCGTTGGCGCCGTCGCCGCCGTGCAGCTGCAGCTTGCTGGCGGCGTAGTTCACCCCGTAGGGCAGGATGTTTAGGCCGCCCGTCTGCTGGCGCAGCGAGTCGACCAGCGCGTCGCCGACCCGGCCCAGGCCGGGGGGCTCGTTGGTGCCGCGGGCGAAGATGACCTCGACGTCCGGGCAGTCGTCGGCGGAGGCCGTGGGCGCCGCGGCGGGGGTTGCGAGCAGGCCAGCGGCGATAACCAGGGCAGACGCACCCAGACCGAGCAAGCGGCCTGCTGACCGCGCGGTGCCCGCCCGAAGGGTACGTGTGCGGTGAGTTTTCACCGGGCGATTTTACCCAATTTCTGGTCAACCGAAACGCCCGCGACCTGTGGATAACCGCTCTGACGGTGCGAAACGGCGCCGTAGCGTGGGCGTCGACGGATTCATCGGATGGGGAGATCTCGTGCCGCCTCGGCTGGCCACGTGGGTGCAGGTCAGCGCTCACCGATATTTGCTGCGGCGCGTCGAAGGCGCGCTGTTGGGCGAGGGGGTGGGGGCGGCCTGGCCCGGCTCGCGTGGGCGCCGGGCATCGCTGCTGTGCGGATGTGTAGTCACCGCTGTCGCCTTGGCCGGCTGCGCGCTGCTGGCGGTGCTGCGACCGCACGTGGCGCTCGACCGCGCGCGCATCGTGATGAGCCGTGAATCCGGTGCCCTCTTCGTCCGGGTGGGCGACGTCTGGCATCCGGTGCTCAACCTGGCTTCGGCCCGGCTCATCGCGGCGACGGCCGCCAACCCCCAGCCGGTCACCGATTCCGATTTGAGCGCCACCAAACGCGGTCCGCTGCTGGGCATTCCGGGGGCGCCGGAGTCTCTGGGCAGGCCGCTGTCCCCGGACGATACGGATTGGGCGATATGCGCTAGCACCGACGCCAGCACCGCCACGGCCGTCATCATCGGCCCACGCTCCGAGGCGCCACCGGCGCACCGGGTGACCGGCGGGGAAGCGATCCTGGTGGCGACGGCCGCGGGTTCGCCGGCCTATTTGCTCTACGACGGCCACCGCGCGCTGGTGAACCTCGACGACGCTGCTGTCGTGCGCGCGCTGCGCCTCGAGCGCCGGGCGCCGGTGACCGTCTCGCCAGCGTTGCTGAACGCCGTGCCGGAGGTGCCGCCGATCGCACCGCCGCGGATCCGCGGCAGCGGCACCAGGGCGCCGGGACTGCCCGGGCTTCCGGTCGGCAGTGTGCTTCGCATCACACGCGCCGACGGCGACGAGTATTACGCGGTGCTGGTCGCCGGGGTGCAACGCATCGGCCAGGTTGCCGCCGACCTGCTGCGCTTCAGCAACCCGCAGGGCACGACCAACGCCGTCACCGTCGCCCCCGACGCCATCCGGTCCGCTCCCGTCGTCACCGAGCTGCCGGTCGCCCTCTTTCCCGACCGGCCGCCGACGTTCTCAGATCCCGCCGGCACGTTGTGCGCCAGCTGGGAGGGAAAGAGAACCGGCGTCGCCTTAATGGCGGAGGCCGGGCTGCCCATCCCGGCCGGCCGGACGCCGGTGGCCTTGGCGCAAGCCGACGGTGACGGCCCCGCGCTGGACGCCGCGTACGTTCCGGCCGGGCGAAGCGCCTACGTGCGGGCGGGCGACGGCGCCGGCACCCGCTACCTGATCACCGACACCGGCGTCCGGTTCGCCGTTCACGACGACGACGCCGCGCGCGACCTCGGTCTCACCGACGCGGCGCCGGCGCCGTGGCCGCTGCTCACGCTGTTGCCGGCCGGCCCGGAGCTGAGCCGGCGGAACGCCTCAATCGCCCGCGATGCGGTCGCGGGCTCGCCGTAGGCGGCCTCGGGCGGCCCCGGCGGCCACCGCGATCGTCAGCACAACCAGGCAGATCGCGGCCCCACGCAGGGCAGTGTCCCGGGCGCGGGAATCGCGCGGCCCGACCGGCGCCGGCGCTGCGATCGGCGCGGGCGCCGGCGATGGGGCGGGCCTGTCGGCCGGTGCGCCGGTGCCGGCGCTGACCGCGGCGAGCGGGTCGATGGTGCCGTTGCCGACGAGGGGATCCCACCCCGCGGGTGGATGACGCGCCGTCGCCTTGATGCGCTGCATCACCTGGCGGGCGGTCAGCGCCGGGAAGCGAGCGCGGATCAGCGCGGCCAGCCCGCTGACCATCGGGGCGGCATAGCTGGTGCCGGACACCGGGTCCGGCGCGAGTGACGTCACCGCCTCACCCGGCGCGGCGACATCCACCCAGGGACCGGCCAGGGTGAACGGCGAGGGCGTCCCGTCGGCTTTGACCGACCCGACGGTCAGCACGTAGTCGTCGTACCAGGCGGGACTGACGGTCACCGTGAGGGTCTGCCAGGTGGCATCGCCACGTTGGGGCGGGCACTGTCCGGCGCCGCCGGTGTTGCCCGCCGCGGCCACGACGACGGCATTCTTGACGTCGACGGCGTAAGCCAGTGCGGCACCCAACGCACGGTCATCGGGCGCCTGGGCCGCCGGTGTGCACGCCACCGAGGAAATGTTGATCACCGAGGCCCCCAGGTCGGCGGCCGTCCGGACGGCCTTCGCCATGGTGTCGACATCGCCGACCCCGATCCGGGATCGGTCGCCGGTCGGGGTGAATTTGGCACTGGACTGGCGAATGCTGATCAAGGTGGCCTCCGGTGCCACCCCGCTGAAACCGTCGGACTTGGACTCCGTTGTGGCCGCGAGGATTCCGGCCACCAGAGTGCCGTGCGCATCGCAATCCTGCGTGCCGTCGCCGGTGGATACGTAGTCACCCCCGGGCACCACATCGGGCAGTCGCCGATGTCGCGAGATGCCGGTGTCGATGACCGCGACCCGCTGTCCGGTGCCGCGGCTGAGTTGCCACACCGCCGACAGGTCGCCGAGATTCGCCGGTCGGTTGCGGCCCGGTCCCGAGTCGGCAGTCAGCGTGGCGCAGACCTCGCGTTGTGTGGTCGGCCACGGGGGCGCCGGCCGCGCCGGTATGGGCAACCACCTGTCGTCGACGTCCGGGGGCGAAACAGCCTGCGCCGTCGGGCTTCCGAGCGCGGCCGCCAGCGTCAGCGCCGACACCGTCAGCAGGCGACCGGCGCGCGGGCTCATCATCGGAGGCTCACACCGCGGACCGCGCCGTAGAGTCCACATATCCAGCAGGTCAGGGGAACCATCGCGGCCAGCGCCAGCCATTCCAGTTGTCCGACACCGCGGCGCACGACGGCCGAGGCGGGCCGCGCCGGGGCGACGAACCCGAAATACATGGCCACGACGACCGACACCGTGGTTGCGGCCGCGACCCAGGGTACGTGCACCGCCGCGCGCGCGGCGGTCACGCCGAATGTCGTTGCGGCGATGACGATTCCGCTGATCGCGAACACCAGCGTTCGTCTGATGTCGGCGGACGGGGAGCGCAGCAGCAACAGCGCGGCGGTGAGGGTGCCGAACGCGGTGCACGACAGGCGCGGCGCTCCGGCGAGCACGGTGGCGATCGCTCCCAGGGCGGCCGATACCGACAATCCCGCCAGCAGACCCGTCAACCAGCTGTCGGCGCGCACCGCTTGGCGGCACACGGCCGCGTCGCCCGGGTCGGTCTTGGGCACCCCGGATGTTCCCAGCCGGGGCGCCAACCCCGCCAGCGTGATCGATGCGCGCGGCGCCACTGAGAGCAGGCCCAGCGACACCACCCCCGCCGCCGAGGCGATGGCGCACAATGGCGCCCCGCCGATCATACCCGCCAACGCCGCCAGCGCGATCACCACCGTGCAGCACGAGACGGCCGTTAAAGTGACTGAGCTGCAGCTTGTTACGCGCATCGCCACCACCGAGGTGACCCCGGCCGCCGCTGCGGCCAGCAAGACGTGGGGAACGCCGGGCGCACCCGGCACCGCCACGAATCCGGCGAGCCCGGCGAACGCCGTCGCGATCGCACTCAGCGCAAGCCCGGCGGTCCGGTCCCCATGGCCGCGGTGCGCGATGGTCGCCAGCCCAAGGGTGAGGACAGCGGACGAGAGCAATACGGCGGTCGTGGCAGCATCACGGCGCCCATTGCCGCCCAACGCATTACGCAGGATCACCAGCCCTCCGGCCGCACCCAACAGCATCGCCGCCGCCGCGCCGATCAGGCGGACCGCGTGCCGGTGCAAGGATTCGTGGTGCGGCTCGGTGGCCGGGTCGAGTGCGGCCGCGACGGCGTCCGCCACATCGAAGTAACGGGGGCCGGGCAACGGTGTGGTGCTTCTGCTCAGCAGCAGGGTCGCACCGTCAGCGATGCCGTGCTGGGCCAGCGTCATCGACGGATCCAAGCCGGCCGCGGCCGGCGGCGACAGGCGGTAGCGCACGGCGTCGCCGTCGGGGCAGTCGACACCGAGGAGGTCGACGATCGACGGAAGCAACACGGCGACAGGGATTTCGGCGGGCAGGGCGACATCGACGGCTGCGGTCTGCCAATGCACGCAGACGCGTCGCAGCCCGGTATCGATTGCAGGCAACGGCGAACCCTTCGGTCGGACTGAGGCACAACATAACCGGGTTCGAGCGTTGCGGTGTCCGGCTGTCCACAGGTGACTTGTCGCCGATGTCGGTGCTACTTACCGTCATCGCACCGGGAAGGGGATGAGGTGACCCAGAGTTTGCCGGCGGTGTCGGGGATGCCGGCCGCGGAGATCGTTGTTGACGCACCGCCGGGCCTCCCGCCCGCGGCAGCATCGGGCTTGTTGCCGCGGCTACTTCCCGTGGTGCTGTCCCTGGTGTGCATGGGCCTGATGGCCGCCGTGCTCAGTGCCGGGAACGGTCCGGCCCGCACTCCCATGTTTCTGGCATTTCCCGCCATGATGCTGGTCTCGGCCGTGCTGACCGCGCTGACCGGTGGCACCCGCCGTCGCGGCGGTGGCATCGACGCCGACCGCGACCAATACCTCGACTACCTGAGCGGGCTGAGCCGGTCCGTGTCCGAAATCGCCGCGGCACAGCATTACTCGTCGATCCGGGACCATCCCGATCCCGACACGCTGTGGACCTTGATCGGCGGTCCGCGGATGTGGGAGCGGCGACCGGACGGTGCCGAATGCGGTCTCGTGCGCGTGGGCGTTGGCCCCCAGCCACTCGCTCGCCGATTGGTCGCGCCGTCGCTTCCTGCGCCGCAGCATCGCGATCCGGTCACCGCGCTGGCGCTACTGCGCTTCCTGGAGGCGCACGCGACGATCCGCGCTCCGGTCGTGATCGACCTTCGGGGCGGGGCAGTGGTGCGGGTCGACGGCGACCCGGCCGAGGCGCGCGGGTTACTGCGGGCGATTGTCTGCCAGCTCGCGGTGCTGCACGCACCCGATCAAGTCCTCATCGCCGCCGCCATCGACGGTGAGAACCGCGAGCGCTGGGACTGGTTGAAATGGCTGCCGCACAACCAACATCCGACCGATGCCGACGCGGTGGGCCCGGTGCGGATGGTCTATTCGGGTGGTGCGCAGGCGCGGCGCGCGCTCGCCGCGGTGCAAGGAGCCCACGTGGTGGTGGTCACCGATCTGGCCGACGGAACCGGCCCCATCGTCGGCGCGACCATCCTCGGCGTGGGCAACGCCCGCGAGGGCGCACCGCTGAGCATCGCGGCGCCGGACCCACCGGCGCCGGGATGGTGCCCCGACCAGATGTCGCCCATCGACGCGCTGGTTTGCGCCCGCCGGCTGGCCGGGTACCATCCGCACGCGGACAGCTCGAGGGGTGCGGGCCCCAATTGGCCGGAGCTGGCGGGGCTTTCCGATCCCGACCGGTTCGACCCGGCCACGCTGTGGCGCGGTCAACGCCACCGCGACCGCCTTCGCGTACCGATCGGAATCACCGCGCAGGGTGCGCCCATCGAGCTGGACATCAAGGAGCCGGCCGAAGGAGGGATGGGCCCACATGGGCTGTGCATCGGCGCCACCGGGTCGGGCAAGTCGGAGCTGCTGCGGACCATCGCGCTGGGCATGATGGCCCACAATTCGCCGGAGGCGCTGAACCTGCTGCTCGTCGACTTCAAGGGCGGCGCAACGTTTCTCGACTATGCGAGCGCCCCGCATGTGGCGGCGGTGATCACCAACCTGGCCGACGACGCGCCGCTGGTGGCCCGGATGCGCGAGGCCCTGGCCGGTGAGATGAACCGCCGCCAGCAAGTGCTGCGGACGGCGGGCTGCGTCAGCGTCACCGCATACGAGCGCGTGCGGGCGGCCGGTGCGGCGTTGCCCCCGCTGCCCACGCTGTTCGTCATCGTCGACGAGTTCTCCGAATTGCTCAGCCAGCAACCCGATTTCGCTGACACGTTCGTCGCCGTCGGCCGTCTGGGCCGGTCGCTGGGCGTGCACCTGCTGCTGGCCAGCCAGCGCCTCGATGAGGGCCGGCTACGTGGGCTGGACGCCCACCTCTCGTATCGACTCTGCCTGAAGACGCTGTCGGCCGCCGAATCCCAAACCCTGCTGGGCAACCTCGACGCCTACCGATTGCCGAGCGCCCCCGGTTGCGGCTTCCTGCGAGTGAGCGGCGGCGAACCGATTCGCTTCCAGGCCGCCTCCGTTTCGGTGCCGCTGCCCACGTACACGCCGGCTCGTGTCCCCGTCGCGACGGCCGGTGGCGTGCGGGTGTTCAGCACCGGGGTCACCGGTGCCGTCGCCCGGGCCGTCACGGCGAGGGGGAAGCCCGAAAGGAACATCTCGCACGCCGTCCTGGACCGGTTGTCCGGCCAAGGCCCGCCCGCGCACCGGGTTTGGCTGCCCCCACTCGGGCCGGCACCGGCGCTGCCGACCCTACTGGCTGACGCCGACCGCATGCCGGGACGCCTGACGGTGCCCATCGGCAGCGTCGACCGCCCCTTCGATCAGTGCCGGACACCGCTGATCGTCGATTTGTCCGGGGCCGCAGGCCATGTGGCCGTGGTCGGCGCGCCCCAAGCGGGAAAGTCGACGGCGCTGCGCACGCTTATCACCGCCCTGGCCGCCACGCACGATCCCGGGCAGGTGCAGTTCTACTGCCTGGATTTCGGTGGCGGGGCCCTGTCGACGGTGCGCGCGCTGCCCCATGTCGGCGCGGTCGCCGGACGCGCGGATCCCCGGCTGGCCGGCCGGATAGTCGCCGAATGCGAGTCGGTCATTCGTCGCCGCGAAGCGCTGTTTCGGGAGCAGGGCATCGCCTCGATCGCCCAATACCGCCAGGGGCGCATGAGCGACGATCGGTTCGGCGACGTGTTCCTCGTCATCGACGGCTGGGCGAGCGTGCGCCAAGAATTCGAATCACTGGAGGAGCCGATCATCGCGCTGGCGGCCCACGGGCTTTCGTTCGGCGTGCACCTGGTGTTGTCGGCCACGCGGTGGGCTGAGGTCCGGCCTTCGCTACGGGACCAGATCGGCAGCCGCATCGAGTTACGGCTGGGCGACCCCGCCGATTCCGAAATCGACCGCCGGGCCGCGCAGCATGTGCCGCGCGACAGACCGGGCCGAGGTCTTTCCCCCGAGGGCCTGCAGATGGTGATCGCCGCGCCCATCGCCGAGGTCCCCGCCGGTGCGTCGGTCGCCCCGCCGATACCGCTACTGCCCCTGCGGGTGGATCGCGAGGATATCGTTCGCGGATCGAACCCGGATCCGGGCGCGCCGATGGTGCTGGGTCTGCGGGAGCGGGAATTAGATTTGGTGGCAATCGATTTCGCACGAGTGCCGCATCTGCTCGTGCTGGGCGACAACGAGTGCGGCAAGACCGCCACGCTGCGGACGTTGTGCCGAGAGATCGTGCGGACGAGGACGCCCACGCAGGCCCGGCTGTTGCTCGTCGACTTTCGCCGCACCCTGCTCGGTGTCGTCGAATCGGACCATCTCGACGGCTACGCGATGTCACCCGCCGCCCTGGCCGTATCGCTGCAAAACCTGCTCGAGTCGCTGCGGACGCGGATGCCGCCGCCCGACGCCAGCCAGGCCCAATTGCGCAGCGGCACCTGGTGGTCCGGACCGCAGCTCTACGTCATCGTCGATGACTACGACCTGGTCGCCACCCCGGCGGGCAACCTCCTGGGGCCGATCGTCGAATTCTTGCCGTACGCGGCGGATCTGGGATTGCATTTGGTCATTGCCCGGCGCAGCGGCGGCCTCGAGCGCGCGATGTTCGAGCCACTGCTGGCGAGCCTGCGCGACCTCGGTTGCACGACGCTGACGATGAGCGGATGCCCGGGCGACGGCGGGTCGTTCGGTTCCACTCAGTCGCTGAGATTGCCGCCGGGCCGCGGCGTGCTGACCACTCGCGGCGGTGGCGAAGAACTCGTCCAGGTCGCCTGGAGCCCGCCATGAACGAGCATCCCGCGATCGTCGAAGCCGGCCCGGGCACCATCCGCCGATTATGTTGCGCCACAGGCACTGTCGTTGATGCCGAGTCGCTCGACACCGTGCGGGCCGCGCTGGATGCGATAGACGACCGGGTGGCGCTGGTGGGGGAGCGCCCGGTGGCCGTTGACGCGCTGTGGGAAACCGCGCTGCGATCGGCAATCCGCGGGCACTGCGAGGCGCTGGTGGTCGTGCATCCGTCGTGGTGGTCGGCCGCGCGGGTGGGCGTGGTGCACGCGGCCGGTGCCGCCGTGGCGGGCGAGGTCCGGACGCGTACGCGGTCGTCGCTGCTGATGCAGGCGTCCGGCGCCGCGCCGGACGCGACCGTGGTGGTCGAAATCGCCGAGCGACTGGTGGCGATCACCACCAGTGAGGTCACCGCCGTACCGCGCAATGCCGAACCGCAGTCCGTCGCCCACGACGTCGCGGACATCGTCGCCGGGATGGCCCCCGCGGCCGTGCTGATCGACACGCCGAACACCGTCACCGGTGCGTCGGCGCTGGCGACGTTGATCGCCGACGCGGTGCGCGGAACCGGACCGGAAAGCCCGAACACTCACCAGATCAACGACATCCGGCTGGTCCGGCTCGCACGGCCCGCCCGCCCCGCGCGGGCTGCCGGCCCATCCGCCGGCGCCGTCCGATGGCGCGGTCGCACGCTGAGCGCGCTCGGGGGGGCCCTGATCGTCGTCGCCGCGGCGGCGCCGACGGCGCTGACCACGGGCCGGCCCGGCGCCGCGGCGCCCAAACCGGTGGCAACCGCGCCCACAACCTTTCTGGTGGAAGGCCGGGTGGCGCTGTCGGTCCCGACGACCTGGTCGACGCAACGGGTGCTCAGCGGGCCGGGCTCGGCGCGCGTACAGGTCACGTCCCCGACGGATCCCGACGTCGCCTTGCACATCACCCAGTCCCCGGTAGCGGGCGAGACACTGAACGGCACCGCGGACCGGTTGAAGCGCGCGATCGACGCCGAGCCCCCCGGCGTATTCGTCGACTTCGACCCGTCCGCAACCAGCGCCGGCCGACCGGCGGTGACGTACCGCGAGGTGCGCGCCGGCCATCAGGTGCGCTGGACCGTGCTGCTGGACGGCCCGGTCCGGATCAGCATCGGCTGCCAGAGCCGGCCCGGCGACGAAAACACCGTGCGCGATGCCTGCGAACAGGCGGTGCGATCGGCCCACGCGATCGGCTGAAAACTCGGTGGAACCAAAGGGCCACGGCGCAGGTCGAAATTGGTATGTCCGGAAATGCACTGAGCGCCGACTTCGACCTGATGCGGTCGGTCGCGGGTACCACCGACGTCCGCAACGAGGAAATCCGGGCGATGCTGCAGGCATTCGTCGGCCGCATGAACGGCGTGCCGCACTCGGCGTGGGGCGGGCTGGCGGCCGCGCGCTTCAAGGACGTGATGGACCGCTGGAACGCCGAGTCGCTGAGGCTCTACCACGCGCTGAGCACGATCGCCGACACCATTCGGCACAACGCCGCCACCCTGCAGGAGGCCGGCCATAACCACGCACACCACATCGCCGCCGCCGGCGGAAACCTGTGAGGAGAGAGGATCCCCGTGGACCCGGTGCTTTCCTATAACTTCGGCGAAATCGAACACTCGGTGCGCCAGGACATCCACGCCACGTCTGCCCGGTTCAACGCCGCGCTCGACGAGCTGAGCTCGCAGATCGCACCGCTGCGGCAACTCTGGACCAGCGAAGCGGCCACCGCCTACCAGGCCGAACAGCTGAAATGGCATCAGTCGGCGACGGCGCTCAACGAGATATTGGCCGAGCTGGGAAACGCGGTACGCGACGGCGCCGAAGAGGTGGCCAACGCCGACCGCCGGGCCGCCGGCAGCTGGGCGCGGTAGCGGCCGAAGGGACACCGCGCGGTTCGAGCCGCGCCGTGAGACTGTGTGGTCCTGACGGGGGAGAGCCATCACATCCGTCTAGAATGGTTCACGTGAAAGCCGCCGTTTACCTGCGCCAATCCGTGGACAAGCTGGCCGACGAACGGGCCATTGACCGCCAGCGGAAAGACTGTCTCGCCCTCTGCGCAAAACGAGGCTGGACACCAGTCGAGTACGTCGATAACGACACCAGCGCCAGTAGCCGCAAACCTCGACCCGCCTATCAACAGATGCTCGCCGATATTGAGTCGGGTGACATCGGTGCGGTGGTGGTGTGGCATTTGGACCGACTGCATCGCAAGCCCGCCGAACTTGAGCACTTCGTTGACCTTGCTGATCGACACCACCTGGCACTGGCCACCGTGACCGGCGACGTAGACTTGAGCACCGCACAGGGCAGGCTGCACGCCCGCATCATGGGGGCGGTTGCCCGCAACGAAGTGGAACAGAAGTCGGCTCGCCAGATTGCGGCCATGCGGCAACTCGCAGAGTCAAGCAGGCCGAACAAGACCGCCCGCCCGTTCGGCTACACCAAAGACCGCCAACAACTAGTAGAAGCCGAAGCCGTTGCGGTGCGCGAAGGCTACGCAATGGTTCTAGCCGGGGTTGCGCTGTACTCGATCGCGCGGCAGTGGAATGACGCAGGAGTCAAAAGCACATACGGCAACCCGTGGAGCGGCCGCACCGTGCGCGAAGCCTTGCTCAACCCGCGCTATGCCGCCCTGCGTTCTTACAAAGGTGAAGTGCTGGAAGGGGTTAGCGCAACCTGGCCGGCTGTTGTGTCCGAAGATGTTTGGCGTTCAGCGGTAGCTATCCTGACCGACCCGAATAGGCCGGGCGGAGCCAGGCCGCGGCGGCATCTGCTGAGCGGTCTCGCGGTATGCGGCAAGTGCAGAGGACTGCTCAGTTCCGGTGTCAAGGGGCGCGGCGATGGCGGCGTCTACGTTTGTAAACACTGTTTCGGCGTCTACCGCAAGGCCGACCTGATTGATCCGCTGGTGGTCGATTTGGTGGTGGGTTTTCTGGCGTCCCCCGGCGCTGCGGAACTGCTGATCGACCGTAAGCGCGCCGATCTAAACGACTTGCGGCAACAGGAACGTGCGCTACTACAGCAGCTCGATCAGCTCGCGGTCGATTACGACGAGGGCAACCTGACCGGCCGCCAAGTCAAGATCGCGACCGAACGCAAACAGCAGCGCCTAGAAGCCGTGCGCGCGGAGATGCGGGATGCGAACAAGTCACGGGTATTTGACGGCCTGATCGGTGTCGCGAACGTGCGAAAGGTCTGGGATAACCTCAGCCTTGATCGGCAGCGAGCCGTTGTCTCCACCCTGATGGAGGTCACTATTAAGCCCATTGGCAGCGGGCGGTATCACTTCGACCCGGACAAGCACGTCGGTATCCGCTGGCTGACCGGCGACGAGTAGCGCGAGCCGGTTACGCCGAGACGGGGATAGTGGCGGCGCTTTCGCTAATTGTTCAGCGATCCATTGTGGATAATCGGGCATCGGCCGCGCAGTCTAGCGGTGCGCAGCCGTGAATGGCGCGAGGACGTTACGCCAAAAGCGAAACGTTTGTGCACTACTACGACCATTGTGGATTTTACGATAATTAGCTGAGCTACTCTCGCTCGCTCGCGTCGCCGAAGGCGGGATCACTTAGGGTTTCTTCTATATATCCCTGCCCCCGTTATGGGCTGGGACGGGCACTTGGGTTACCACTCTTGCGAGCGCTCCGGTTCCAGCTTGGACGCTCCGGTAATCACCAATCGGATAAGGCTTCCCGAGAGAATCAGGCGTGTACGTCGGGCCATCTCGGGCGTGCGGAATTGTCCCCGTCTAACGGATGTCTCATCCCCGAGTGTTAGTCGTGGGCTATTCGGTTGTCTTTCTACCTTTATTTTAATGCGAATAAGTTGGGTTCATTGGGTCGGAACTAAATTTCTCTGCTCCGATATTTTTACCCCGATGCACGTTATGATTAATACGAAAGCCAAAGTAGTTTCGGAAAGCGGGAAAGCCAGTGGCGGCAACGAGATGCCCCGAGTGCGGGCAGGAAGTGAGTCCGCTTACGACGCGCGTGCTCGAATATGTGCGGGCTCATGCTGGGGGTACGGTCACGCCCAAAGAGATTGCCGCCCACTGCGGCGTTACGCCCGTTCGCGTAGCGCAAAGGCTAGTACAGCTTGCCGAACGTGGTGTGATCGCGCGAGTCGGCTACGGGGTTTACAGCAACGATTTTGAGCTGAGACGCCAGGCGTTGCTTGACGAGCTACAAAAGCTGGCCCCGGCGTGAACGGCTTCTGCATCGAATGCGGGGCAACCGTCGCATGGCTGGCCACCCTCTGCCCACGCTGCCGGGCCTTCGAAGAACGAACCGTAATGCGGGAGTGCATCAATGACAACGGCTGATCCGGTAACCCTTCTCCGCCCCTACCCCGAGAGTGTTGGAGTCCAAGTCCACCCGCATGTCGATGGCGATGTGGTGTCCGAGGTGTTCGTTGACGCGGCTACCGGCGGCCGGTACATCATTCTGCGTCAACCATCTGCGGCGCTCCAATTGGGTGAGGATCTATTAGAGGCCACAACGGACCCCGGCATTGCCGCCCAGGCTGATGCGGTACGTGAACACCAGCAACGCGGCCTCGATTAATGACACTCGCGGCATGATGGCCCGCTTTGCCGCCCATACCCAACGCTGGCGGGCTTTGGGCGCGGCCGAGGATAAAGGCAACGACCCGTATATTCCGTTGGCTTACAGAGGTTCTCAGCGATGAACATCACCGGCGGCCTAACTGTCGCCGTCTACCGCTCAAGCAAAGATAGGTTCGGCGATAAGAACATCGACACACCAATCGGCACCATCACCGGCTGTGTGTTCCAGCCCAGCACCGGCCTATCCAACCTCCGCTACGAATCCGGCAGCGGGTTTGAAGAAACCACAACCATCACCACAACGCTGTGGGCACCACGCAACGCCGCCGTCAAACTGCAAGACAAAGACAGAATCACGTTCGACGGCCGAACGTTCCGAGTTGTCGGTGATAAGGCCTGGGATTCGCCACATCCCGTCACCGGTACGGCGTTCAGTCACTATGCGGTGGAAATCGAAGGCGTGCAATAATTCTCGCCAAACCATGCCTAGCATCCGGCTGCGGCTACCTCACCAAAAACACATCGTATTGTTACGAGCACCAGCGCGGCCGGCGCAGAGCCTACACATCAAACGGTTGGCGACAGCAAAGCGTTAGATCCCGTGCGGCACAACCATTCTGCATTTCGTGCGGATCAGCCGAGGATCTTCAGCTCCACCATGAACGCGGTGCACACGATCGCCAACGCCGAGGGCTCCGGCTTCGGCCCGGCGTTGACATCAACGTCCTGTGCGGTTCATGCAATCGAACTGCGGGCGCGTCACGATAAGGCCAAGCAGCACAACGCCGTCAAGGGTGGTGGGGAGAGTGCCGTCGCGCGCGGCGTGGGACGACGCTTCGCGGCGCGGGGCCGATTACTCTTCGACCAGGTCGATGGTATCGGCGACGGGCAGTTCGACGGTCTCCCCGTTGTCCAGGTGGAGAACCACGTACTCTTCCGGTTGGGTGCCGCCCGCAGGCGTGATCGACGGAGTCCCATACACATTCGGCTTACCGGCGCGGCCACGCTGCTTATGGGTGCGGCCGGTGTCGATCACCGTCACCGGCGTTTTGGTGCGCTCAAGGCGGACGTGGTCCCCTTTGACGACCGTGCGAGGGTCGACAGGCTTGGTTTGCTGGCTGTTGTTGTTCATGGCCATAATCGTACGCTCGGGCGCCGCGAAATGCCAAACGATAAGGGCGCTTATCACGGCAAACCGCGCCCTTCAGACTGAGATAGCACAAGATCTTGAGGTTTGCTGTAGATAGTGTGGACGGAGATTTGACGTGGTGTTGAGAAACTGGGGACGTCTCACCCGTCCGTACCTTGCCGCATGAGGGCCGGGCCGAAGCGCGGTGTTGACGAGTCAGAGCTTTCGGTACCGGGTGACCATTGCCTTTCTACGCAGTTCACGCGCTTCGCGGCGGAATACATCCGGGTGACCTCAGGCACCGGCGCCCAGGCGCCGCGCTGGTGCGCGATTGGCAACGCGGCCTGGTGGCATCAGTCTGGGACGGCAACCCGATGCCCCGAACAGCGGCGTGGGCGTTGCCGCGCGGTAACGGCAAGTCGTCTCTCTGCGCCGCCATCGGGCTGTGGGAACTGATGCTCGGCGGCGAGGCCGCCACGGTGGTGGTGGTCGCGGTGGATGAGCGCCAGGCCGGAATCGTGTTCGGCATCGCCGCCCGGATGGTGGAGTTACACCCGGAGTTATCCGCGCGGGTGCACGTGTACCGGGACCGGCTGCTGGTGCCCACCCGTGGTGCGTCGCTCATGTGCCTACCGGCGTCACCGGCAGCCTTGGAGGGCCTCAATTACTCGCTGTGCATCGCCGACGAGGTTGGCCGAATTGACCGCGAGGTCTGGGAAGTCGTTGCTCTGGCCCAGGGAAAGCGGGAGCGGTCGGTATTGCTCGGCATCGGGACCCCTGGCCCGTCACCGGACAATGTGCTGGCGGGCGTGAGGGCCTATTCGGTTGGTAACCCCGAGGACACCAGCCAGGTTTATCGGGAGTTTTCGGCGGCAGGATTTGAGAGCCACCCGACCGACTGCGAGCACTGCTGGGAGTTGGCCAACCCGGCGCTGGACGACTTTCTGCACCGGGATGCCATGCGGGCTTTGCAGCCGCCGAAGATGGCCGAGTCCAATTTTCGGCGGGCCCGGCTGTGCCAGTTCGTCACCGGCAACGATGAGCCGGTGTTGCCGCCAGGGCTGTGGGTAAGCCTGGCCACCGGCCAGCCGATATCCGATGGCTCTGATGTGGTGCTGGCGTTTGACGGCTCGTATTCGGGCACTGACTGCACCGTCCTGTTGGCGGCCGAGGTGGCGAAGCGACCACACGTTGATGTGCTTGGCGTGTGGAGTAGGCCGCCGGGCGCGGGTGATGAGTGGCGGGTGCCGGTGCTTGAGGTTGAGCAGGCGATCAGGGATGCATGTCGCCGCTACCGAGTGCGTGAGGTCTGCTGCGACCCGTACCGCTGGCAACGCTCGCTTGAGGTGCTAGCGGCAGAGGGTTTCCCGATGGCCGAGTTTCCGCAAACCATCTCCCGCATGGGCGCGGCCACCGCCGAGTTTTTGACCGCCTGCACCAACAAACAGATCACCCATAGCGGCCACCCGGTACTAGCCGACCACCTGGCGAACGCGGTGCTGTCAGAAGACGGTCGCGGCGGCCGACTGACTAAAGCGTCTCGCTCTCGGCATGCGGGCCGCATCGATGCCGCCGTCTGTGCGGTTATGGCGCATTCCCGCGCCACGCATTACGCCAACAAACCCCGCAAGAGATACGCAAGCTTTTAAGGCTCAAATGGACACCGACCTACTCATCGAGCTACTGCACACACTCGACGCTCCGCAATGGAGATATAAGCAGCTTGAATCGTATTATGCGGGCGCGCAGCCACTTTCGTTTCTTTCGCCGGAGGCCAGGGCGGCGCTGGGTGACCGCTTCGCCCGCATGGTAAGCAACCTACCCCGCCTGGCTGTGACGAGTCTTGCGGAGCGGCTGCGCCTTAACGGTTTCGCCGGCCCCAATGTTTGGGATGACTGGTTGCGCCTCGACCTCGATCAACTGTCGGCGGTAGCCATGAGGGAAGCGCTTTTGTTCGGCCAGTCGTTCGTGATCGTGTGGGCCGATACGGTTGGTAGACCGCTGGCCACGGTGGAGTCACCGAAACAGGTTGCGGTCATCACCGACCCCGGTACGCGGGTAGTTACGTCGGCGGTGAAACGGTGGCGCACCCAAACCACCACAGAAGCCGTTGTATATCTGCCTGATCAGATAATCCGTTTACGTGCCAACACGCCGGGCGCGGCGACGTCAGGATTTGAAACCGTCGAAGTAGTGGACAATGTCTTAGGCGTTGTTCCCGTTGTGCCCGTGCGCAATACCGACCTGATCTCTGTGTACTACCCGAACGTGAACGGCGTCACCGATGTCGGACACAGCGAAGTCGCCGACCTGATGCCATTAGTCGATGGGTTGGCGAAGTTGTTGACCGACATGATGGTGACCTCCGAATACGTTGGTAGACCGCGCCGCTGGGCAACTGGTGTTGAACTGGTGGAGCGGCCAGTCATTGATTCAGACGGCAACCCGGTGTTGGACGAGGACAATAACCCTGTTGTGGAGGCGGTTTCGCCTTTCCCCGAAGGGGACCGGTTGATGACCGCTGAGAGCGAGTTGGCGAAGTTTGGCCAGCTTGAGGCGGCCAGCCTTGACGGCTATCAGAACGCGGTTGCGGTCATCATGCAACAAATCTCGGCGGTATCCGCGCTTCCGGCGCACATGTTGGGTATCACCACGGCGCTACCGCCTTCCGCTGATGCGATCCGCGCCGCCGAGGCTGCGTTGACCGCCAGGGCAGAACAACGACAGCAGACGTTCGGGCGGGCGTGGGAAGCCGTCGCGCGGCTGATAGTTGCCGTCCGTGACGGTGTTGACCCGGCCGCCGTCCGGGTGCAAGCGCAGTGGTCACCGGCCGACACCAGCAGTGTGGCGGCCGAAGCCGATGCCACCGTCAAGTTGTTTCAAGCTGGGTTGCTGCCCCCCTCGTATGCCCTGCAAAAGCTGGGCTACTCCGCCGACGAGATTGCGGCGATCAGGGCCGCCAGGGCGGCCGACGCGGCTTCCCCAACCAATCAACCAACCCACCCATAGACGTGGCTCAGAACACAAATCAGGGCCAAGAATCTGAGAACTGATGGACGACGAGACACCCGAAGCAGTTACCGATGAGACCGCCCAAGACCGAACTACCGAGGACATGGCCGACCAAGCGGCCGAGCAAACCGGCGAGGATACGGCCGACGCCCGCACCGAGACCGACAGAACGATCCGCAAGCTCCGCAAAGAAGCCGCAACTTTGCGGGAACGCGCCAAGGCCGCCGAGAGCCGCGCCGCCCGCACCGACAGCCTGGCTGCACGCCTACACACCGAACTAGTCCGGGCCAGCGGCAAGCTTGCCGACCCGGCTGACTTCCCGTATAACCCTGATGCTGACTTGTTGGATGACCCCGAAGCGTTCAACCAGGCTATTGACGAATTCGTGGAAGCTAAGCCACATCTGCGGTCGCGCACCCCGAAAGGCGATGTTGGGCAGGGCAATCGCGGCAAGGCCGAGGAGCCGGTGAGCTTGCTGAACATTCTCAAGTCGTATGTTTAGATTGCCTAAGTAGTCTGGTAGAATCAGAAGTAGGTAGAGCGCCGGGCGCGCTCCGTTTCATTCTTTTGACGCTCGTCCTGGTTGGCGAACTGTCCTTCTCCACTTAATATTTCGCATTCTTCAGGACGTATCCCCGTATGACTATCGCGGTCCCAAGTGGCAATTCTGCGCTACTTCAGTCGCAGATTGCCCAGCTTCTCGTCCAGCCGCTAGAGCAAGCGAGCACGTTTCTAGCTGCTGGCCCCACTATTTTGGACTCTGCCAGCCCGGTACGGATTCCCCGAATCTCTTCCGGTGCGACCGCCAACTTTGTCGCGGCCGGCGCTCAAATCAGTGACGGCTCAGTGTCGTTCGATGAGGTTGGCCTCATGCCGTCCACCCTTCAGGCTCTAAAGGTTTTGGTGAAGGTCAGCAATGAGCTGATCCGTCAGTCCGTTGTAGGGCTGGACGCGGTGCTACAGCAGCGTTTGGTTACCGACGTGGCCAACGCTTTGGACGCGGCCCTGTGGAAGGGCTCGGGCAGCGCCAACACCGTTAAGGGCATTCTCAACCAAACCGAGATCGCCACGGGTGCTTTGGACGTCACCGACGTGGACTCGCTGATTGACGGCGTTGCCACTGCGATGGCCAACAAGGTCACCCCGACGCATTGGGCGATGACGTCCGCCAGCTTTAACGCATTCCGTAAGATCAAGGTGGGTACGTCGGACGCGCGTTATGTGTTTGACCCTTCGACTGTGCAGAGCGGCACCGCTTTTCAGCTTCTCGGCCTACCCGTCATCATCACCGACAACGTTCCCGATGCTGCCGCTAACCGGCCACAGGTCGCTTTGGTGGACTTCTCCAAGGTTGTGGTGGTGCGCGACGTGGACGCATCGGTAGCCATTCTCGACCAGACTTGGGGCGATTATGATTCGGTCGGTATCCGCGTCGTGACCCGCTACGATGTCGCGCTTTTGCAGCCGCACGCGGTGACCCTGCTGACCACACCGGCAGCCTAATGACCGCGCCAACAGTCCAGAACGTGTTGGACCTGTTGAGCACATCACCGGCCCCTACTGAAGCACAAGTGTCACAGGCGTTGTCGGCGGTTACCAACATTGCGAAGGCTTACGTGCGTTCGGTTGGCTTCGATGACGACGAGCCTAACGACGAGATTGCTTCGGTGATCGTCTTGGCCACCGCAAGATTGCTACGCAACCCCGGCCAGTTGCCGATTCGGGAACAGTACGGGGCCATTGTTGTGGACTACCGGGGCGGTTTCGTGGGTTGGTCGTTGACTGAGCGCGAGACTTTGAATCGGTTTCGCGTGCAAGCGGTTTAACTGAAACAGACTTCCCCGGTCTGGTTTCTTCAACTTGATTGTTGGCGGCCAGGCCGGGGGAACCGCCCCTTATCTGTCAGGGGCAAAACGTGTGAGCAACACGTGTACGGGTGCCTGGCCCCGCAGTCGATTCTGCGGGGCCAGGTCTTTTTCTTATGCGCCCAGTTGTTCATCAAGTTCAACAACTTCGGCAAGCCGGTCGTGAAGTGCTTGTATCGCGGCTCGGGTGGGTTGCCTGGCCGTTTAGCACGGCGCGGGGTATCCACGACGTTTCGTCTTGCAGGTGATCGGCCAGGTATGCGAGGGCGGCGAGTTCCATGCGTGCATGGTGGGCGCCGAAAAATCCGGTGTCAAGAACAACATTGTGCACTATTACACTGCGGGGCAAAGTGATTCGCCTGGGTCAGTGAATATGGTGAACGATGAAGGTAATCAAGGCAATGATCCCCGTGCCGCCAAGTGTCGCAACGAGTCCGCCGACGACTTGGACGGCAAGGGGCTGATTTGTGATCCAATGCCAACGCCCGCGCGGTGACGCTTCCAACGCGGCGTCCGGTGCCGACTGTTCTGCGGGTGGTGCCGGTACAGTCTGCCGGAGCTCCTTAAGCGGGGCGGCGGGCGGTGGTGGCAAAGCCGGGGACACGTCTGGCTCTCGCTTGAATTCACCAGTGTCCGTTTCTTTCAGCTGAGCGACTGCGCGGTCGACTCGGAGTTTGGTCTGTTCCGATAACCCCGATGTTTGAAGTCCCATAGGGCCACTAACGGTCACCTCAACATCGACTTCCCAGCTGCTTTTCCTCTCAAAGCCGAAGAGCCATACCCCGATGCGGTAGTGGGGCGAATCCAGGTCTGAGGTCACAAAGTCGACGGAGAGCGCTCTCAGGTTGCCCGGCAAATGTTCTAAGCCTTCCTGCAAGTTGCTCACGGTCACCGTTCCGCCTTGGTCGCTCGACAAGTGGTAGGGCGTGGTTGCCATCGGGGGAGCCAACTTTGCGCAAGCATTTAAGATTGGCTCCAGTCGTCCCCATACTGCGGCCACGTCGCCGCTGATCTCCCGCCACTTGTGCTGATACGTTGCCTCTTGCACGGGAGTTAGCTTACGTCGATAGATCGGAACCTCGGGCATTGTCCTCCGCAGCAGACACCGGTCGGGTGGGAGCTCTGCGGACTTGATGTGACTTCGGGCGGGTGTTTAGGCCTGCGCCCATTCCCGCTCGCACATTACGCAATGCCTGACAAGCGTGGCCCAACTCGGCTCACCCTCACTGGGTTGGTGGATCAGTTGCGCGTCGACGTGCCCACAGCCGGGGCATGTCGAGTACGTCCAGAATGGCTCCCGAGGCTGGCGTGCCATAAGCATCCGATTTTCAGCTGGGCTGTACGGCTGGATCTGTAGCGGTTGCGGTGTGGGTACGGCTGGGTCAATCCACCAGATACGGGCGCAGTAAGCGGACATCGCTGCCAACAGAACGGCCAACACGGATACCAACGGCGCAAGCCACGCAGCGGAGATCCCGGCGGCGACCGCCAGCACCGCCAAGCCAACAGTGAGCCGACCAGCGAGCCGGTGCCCGCCGCCGTCCATAGCCCGACAGTGCGCAATTTCCCGGTCCCGCTGCGCGATGTCCGCCAAGGTCGGGTGCTCGGGGAAACCGATCCAGAATGCGGCGGCCACCTCAAAAGCATAGATTGCGCCCGACACGAGTCGCTGAAAATTTGGGGCTGCCCAAAACGGCGTGCACTATTAGACCGTGGTAACGCCCGACCGGACACCCGACGACCAGGACCAGGTTCACTTTGCCAAGGATAGCCTGGGGCGCGCCACCACCGCGTTCAGGAAGTTGCTCGTTCCCCAGTCCATTGAAGCTTCTGACAACTTAGGTGCGTTGTTTAATCAATTCGATGAGACGACGCTCAATGCATTGATTGAGCTTTGCTACTCGCTTAATCGAGCGTTATTTGACGAGCCGACCACTATCGTGGATCAAAATGGAGCTGCAAGACGCCGGTATATGTTTGAATTTATCGATGATGGCCGCATCGTCGAGTTAGGCAACTTCATCGAAAGCATTTTCAGTTCCGACAGGCAATCATTCCCCGGCCGACAGACCGTTATCGAGTTTTTCCGCGAATGGCTGCGGGGTGCTGAGGTATCGGTCAAGGTGAGTGTCGCTTCAGGTACGGACGTTTTTTCACAGAACTCGTCGGAGAAAGTCGCCCGTAACCTGTGGGCAAATAAACTTGAAGATCTTTCGCATCAGTTTGATATTAATCTCTTCGCCGGGTCCGCTGCTCAAGACGCAGAGAAGTCCGCTCAGCGTGCTGCGGCAGCGGAGGCGGCGGCAGAACGTGCAGCAGGCCGCACAGGCGCCCTGAGCATCGGCAATCACTTCCGCGATATTTCGAAGCAAGAAGGATGGAAAGCATTGGCATGGACCGCCGCAGCTTTTGGCGGGATCGCCGCCACCCTTTGGATTAGCTATTCCATCGTCCATAACTCTATCTATTCGAAGTGGGTCGAAGCATTCCTACACCTGATTGTCGTGTTGCCAATAATTGGTGCGGCCACGTATGCAGCGTCTCTAGCGCGGCATCATCGGGTAATCGCGCGATGGGCAAAAACGGCAGCGGTTCAAGTCGATTCAGTCGAAGCGTTTTCGAAACAACTCGCGTCCCAACAAAAGCGCGACGAAGTCATTCTCAATTTAGGACGCGATGTGTTTTCGACACCGAACTACCGCGACGACATCAAAGGTGAAAGTCTTTCGGCAATACCACCCGATCTTCTGGAAGCGTTGAAAGATGCTCTGAAAGAAGTTGCCAAAAAATTGCCTCCGCGAGGCGACTAGGGCCATGATTGCTGGCGCTAGGCGCGGAGTGCGTTAACTATCCCAGCGCGATGGACAGGAGCCGTCGGGACCACACAGTCATTTTGACCTGCGGGGACGCCGGTCGGTAAGCTGCTCCGTTGGCGTGCGGTACGCCGGGGCCTCGGGTCAATGTCGGTCGCCGAGACCAAGCCCTTACCGCGAACGCCTGACCGGCCCCCGGCTCATACCGGGATCCACCTCGAGAAAAGAAGGTAAGCGCTGTGCCTACGTACACGCCAAAGGCGGGTGACACCACGAGGTCGTGGCACGTCATCGACGCCACGGACGTGGTGCTTGGCCGCCTTGCCGTCGCGGCAGCCACCCTGCTGCGCGGCAAGCACAAGCCGACGTTCACCCCTAATGTCGACTGCGGTGACTACGTCATCGTCATCAACGCCGACAAGGTCGCGTTCAGCGGCCAGAAGCTGGACAAGAAGCTGGCTTACCGCCACTCGGGGTATCCCGGCGGTCTGAGCAGCCGGACGATCCGCGAGCTGATGGACAAGCACCCCGACCGGGTCGTGGAGGACGCGATCGTCGGCATGCTGCCCAAGAACAAGCTGGCCCGCCAGATCGCGCGCAAGCTGCACGTCTACGCCGGCCCGACGCACCCCCACGCCGCACAACAGCCCGTCCCGTACGAGATCAAGCAGGTGGCCCAGTGACCGAAACGACCGAGGCCTTGGAAAACCCCGAAAACCCGGACACCCCAGAAGTCGCAGAAGAAACAGTGGTCGCCGAGGTGACCGAGGCCCCGGTGGAGGCCTCCGAGACCGCCGAAGTCGCCGCGCCCGCCGAGTCCTTCGTCTTCGACCGGCCCATCCAGACCGTCGGCCGCCGCAAGGAGGCCGTGGTGCGGGTGCGCCTGGTGCCCGGCACCGGCAAGTTCAACCTGAACGGCCGGACCCTGGAGGGCTACTTCCCGAACAAGGTGCACCAGCAGCTCATCAAGGCCCCGCTGGTCACCGTCGACCGGGTGGACAGCTTCGACATCTACGCGCTGCTGCACGGCGGCGGTCCGTCGGGGCAGGCCGGCGCGCTGCGGCTGGGCATCGCGCGGGCGCTGATCCTGGCGCAGCCCGAGGACCGGCCCCCGCTGAAGAAGGCCGGCTTCCTCACCCGTGACCCGCGTGCCACCGAGCGCAAGAAGTACGGCCTGAAGAAGGCCCGCAAGGCGCCTCAGTACAGCAAGCGCTGATCGAGCGATCGCTATCCGGCCACAACTTGGCATCGCGGTGCACAAGTTGTGGCCGGTTGCGGCGTGTCTGCGCCCCGGCATGGCCGGTTTCATTCACAAAGGAACGGGCACGTTAGGTGCTAGCCCGACAACTGTGAGAGGTTTGTTCGCATGGGTCGACTATTCGGCACCGACGGTGTCCGTGGGGTCGCCAATCGCGAGTTGACCGCGGAGCTGGCGCTGGCGCTGGGTTCGGCGGCGGCGCGGCACCTGGCGAGCGCGCCGGCACCGGGGCGGCGGGTCGCGGTGATCGGCCGCGATCCGCGGGCCAGCGGCGAAATGCTGGAGGCCGCGGTGATCGCCGGGTTGACCAGTCAGGGCGTCGACGCGCTGCGAGTCGGGGTGCTGCCAACCCCCGCGGTCGCCTACCTGACCGGCGCTTACGATGCCGACTTCGGGGTGATGATCTCCGCGTCGCACAACCCGATGCCCGACAACGGCATCAAGATCTTCGGCCCCGGCGGCCACAAGCTCGACGACGGCACCGAGAATGACATTGAAGCGTTGCTGGCTGATGTCCCTGTCGATCCCGGGCTGCGCCCGGTCGGCGCCGGGATCGGGCGGGTGATCGACGCCGAGGACGCGGCCGACCGCTACCTGCGCCACCTGAGCAAGGCCAGCACCCTGCGCCTGGACGGCTTGACCGTGGTGGTGGACTGCGCCCACGGCGCGGCCTCCGCGGTGGCCCCGCGGGCCTACCGCGCGGCCGGCGCCCGGGTGATCGCCATCAACGCCGACCCCAACGGCCTGAACATCAACGACAACTGCGGGTCGACGCACTTGGATTCGCTGCGCGCGGCGGTCGTCGCGCACCGCGCCGACCTGGGCCTGGCGCACGACGGCGACGCCGACCGGTGCCTGGCCATCGACGCAGGAGGCAACCTGGTCGACGGCGACCACATCATGGTGGTGCTCGCGACGGCGATGCACGAGGCCGGCGAGCTGGCGTCCAAGACGCTGGTCACCACCGTGATGAGCAACCTGGGCCTGCACCTGGCCATGCGCTCGGCGGGAATCACGGTGCGCACCACCGGCGTTGGCGACCGTTACGTCGTGGAGGAGTTGCGGGCCGGCGACTACAGCCTGGGCGGCGAGCAGTCCGGGCACATCGTGATGCCCGCGCTGGGTTCGACCGGTGACGGCATCGTCACCGGCCTGCGGCTGATGAACCGCATGGTGCAGACCGGCTCGTCGCTGGCCGAGCTGGCCTCGGCCATGCAGACGTTGCCACAGGTACTGATCAACGTCACCGTCGCCGACAAGGACACCGCCGCCAGCGCGCCCGCGGTTCAGACCGCCCTCGGGCAGGCCGAGGCCGAGCTGGGCGACACCGGCCGAATCCTGTTGCGCCCCTCAGGAACCGAACCGATGATCCGCGTCATGGTGGAAGCGCCGGAAAAGGACACCGCCGCGCGGATCGCCACCCGGGTCGCCGAAGCGGTCAGCGACGCGCTGTAGATCTCCTAACCCAGCGGAACCCCGCCGCGTCGGCGGGCGTCGGATAAGGCATGAAATCCGTTGGGGGAACACGACCCTTTGCCGTCACCCAGTTCGACGCGCCGGCCACACAGCGGGTCGCCAATCAATTCGCCATGGCGGCCGACTTCATCGACCGCGCGGTGAGCGATCACCTGGCCAGGCTGGCGTTCGGCGAGGCCGCCGCGGGGCGGGCGCACACCGCGCGCGGTGACGCCCTGCGCGTCGAAGTCGAGCGGCTGGTGGCGCAGGTGTCGCAGTGGGGGCGCGCGTCGGGGGAGATCGCCGTCGCGCTGCGGTCCAGCGCCGAACGCTACGCCGACGCCGACCTGTATGCCGCGGCGCGGATCGCCTAGCCGATGGCCGACCGGTTGGACGTGGCCGCCCGGCTCGCCGAGGGCCGGGATTTTGTCGAGCACACCCAGGCCTATGTGCAGGCCTGTCATGCGTTGGGCTACGAAAACGCTGATCTGACAACGCATCCCGCCCGCGTCCGGGAGTGGTATGCGGGCGAGGACGGCCTGGACCTGCGCGCGCTGGACCGCGACTGTGCGGAGCTGCGGGCGGCGGGCGTGGTGGCGGCCGAAGCGTTGCGCATGCAGCGCGCCCAGGTGGCCGAGCTGGCCGCGGCGTGGACGGGCCCGGGCGGGGACGCCGCGGTGCAGCTGTTGCAACGGCACTGCGACGCCGCGGACGCCGTTGCCAGCGAACTGCGCGCGGCGGCCCAACGGTACGAGTCACTCCGCGACAACCTGTGGTACCTGGTCGATTCGGAGGTGGCGACCGTCATCACCGTCGACGACCGGGTGCGTGCCCACCGGCCGGCATGGCTCGCCGCCGCTGCCGCCGTCATGGCCGGGGATCGAGACGGCCCGGCGGACGTGATCCGCCAGCAGGTAATGCCCTACGTGGACAACGACATTCGCAACGACTGGTTGACCGCGGTGCGGTCGGCGTCGGACGGGGTCGACACGTCCTACGCCATGGTCATCGACAAGATGGCCGTCGTCCCGACGGCGCGCTTCGAACTTCCCGGTGATCTCGGAACCGGTGTTGCGCCGGTGCCGCTCGCCCCGCCGGCGCAACCCGCACCGACGTTGGCCGCCGCCGCGCCGCTCACCGCCGCGCCCGTACCGGTCACCGCCGCACCGGATTCGGTGAGTCCGGCGCCGGCGCCCGTCGCTGCCGCGCCGCCGCCTCCCGCGGACTGGGGCGCCGGGATCCGCGATGCCCTGGGCATGCCGGCGGACGGCCTGGGCGGACTCGGTGACCTGAGCGGCGGACTCGGTGGTGGCGATCTGGGCGGAGGGCTCGGCGGCGGTGGTCTCGGCGGTGGGGGCGGGCTGCTCGGGCTGGCCGGCCAACTCATCGATGCGGTGGGCGGGCTGATTGGATCGGCGGGTGACGGGCCGGACGGCGCGGACCCCTTCACCGACGGTGGCGAGGATGGCTTGGACGAAACCCCGTTCCACCCAGAAGATCTCGAGGACGCCGACGCCAAGGCGCCCGCCGACGACGCGCCCGCCGGCCAGGCCGCCGAGGATGGGCAGGCCCAGCCCGTCGACGAAGCCGCGCCGCCGCCACCCGACGAGTCCATCCAACCGGTCGAGGCCCCGGCCGACCCGTCCCCGGCCGACGCACCGCCACCCGGGGAGCCCCCCGTGCCTGCCGCCGCCGACCCCGCCGCCGAGCCGGCGCCGCAGGCCGACCAGGCGAAAACGCCGTGCGAGATTGCCGCCGACCAGCTTCCGCAGGCGGGGCAATGACCGCTCAGACGGGCCGCAGCCGCAAAGCCTCCTCGACGAAGCGCATGGATTCGGCCCGGTCGGTGGACAGCGGGTTCACCAACAGCGTGGTCACCCCCGCCTCGGCAAAGGCGGCCATGCGTTCGGCGACGTATCCGCGCGGGCCGATCAGCGACATGCCGCGCACCAACTCGTCGGGCACCGCGTCGATGGCCTCCTGTTTGCGGCCGGACAGGTACAGCTCCTGGATCCGGTCGGCGACCTCGCCGAACCCGTAGCGCGTCGCCAGATTGTGGTAGAAATTGCGGCCTTTGGCGCCCATCCCGCCGATGTAGAGGCCCAGCTGCGGCTTGACCCAGGCCAGCCGCTCGTCGAGGTTCTTGCCGATGGCCAGCGACGCGTGCACCATCACATCGAGCGGCCCCAGCGCGGGATCGCGTTTGGCGGCACCGGCCGCCAGCGACTCGCCCCAGATCGAGTCGGCCTTGTCCGGCAGATAGAAGACGGGCTGCCAGCCCTCGGCGATCTCGGCGGTGAGCTCGACGTTCTTGGGCCCCAGCGCGGCGATGCTGACCGGAATGCGTTCGCGCACCGGGTGATTGATGAGCTGCAGCGGCTTGCCCAATCCCGTGCCGCGGTCCGCGGGCAGCGGCAGCTGATAGTGCTTGCCGTCGTACTGCACGCGTTCGCGCCGCCACACCTTGCGGCAGATCTCCACGATCTCGCGGGTGCGCCCGATCGGGGCGTCGAACGGGACGCCGTGGAACCCCTCGATCACCTGCGGCCCGGAGGTGCCGATGCCGAGGCGGAAACGCCCGTCCGACACGTAATCCAGCCCCGCGGCGGTCATCGCCAGCAGCGACGGGGTGCGGATGTAGATGGGCAACACCCCGGAGGCCAGCTCGACCGAGTTGGTCTTGGCGGCCAGGTATCCCAGCTGGCTGATGGCGTCGAAGGCATACGCCTCGGCCACCACCGCGACCTCGATGCCGGACTTCTCGAGTTCGACCACGCGATCCACGGCCTCGTGAAAGCCGCCCGAATAGTTCAGAGCGATCCCGATTCTCATCACTGACACTTACCACGCTGCTGCGCGGCCCAAGGCCGTCAGCCCGCCGAAGTGCCCGTCCAGTACTCCGCGAACCGCTGACCGTCGGCGGCGAGGCGCAGGATGTCGTTGCCGGTGAACGAGACCGGTCCGTCCGGGCCCAGGCCGGTGCCCACCCAGCGGCCCGCGACCAGGTCACCGTCACACAGCGGGCCGAGCTCGATGGCAAAACTCAAGTCCGAGAACATGTTTCGGGTCTGCTCGACCATCTGTGCGAGCTCCTGGGGTCCGCAGACCTCCCGGCCGGGCCAATGACCCACGAAGTCGTCGGTGACGATCTCGGGCGCGATGGGCGCGCCGTTCCACAGCTCGATGATCCAGCGGTCGTAGAGCGCTTGCACGGTCGACATACCGGGGCAATTACCCCGTCGGCTGCGCCTTCTCACTTCAGCAGGGCGACGATCTTGTCTTCTGTGGGAATCGCTTCGGCCTCGGGGTCGATCGCGTCGGTGCGCGGCAGGTGCACGTCGGGGTCGGCGAAATCACGGTACTTCTTGTCGCCGGCCAGCGCATACAGCAGGTAGCCGGTCAGCAGCGCCCGAACCGACCGCTGCGTGCGCCGGTGCGGTCCGGCCAGACCCACCACCTTGGTCAGCCGTCGTCCCTCGACCAGGCCATCGGGTTCGGCCTTGCTGACGATGCGCAGCGTCGCCGCGTCCCACACGTCGGCGAGCGGCCACGCATGCGAGTTCAGGGCTTTCGGATCGCCCGGCGCGGCGAAGATCACCCCGGGAACCTGCTGCAGCGTCGCGGCCGGCTGCTGGGCCGGCGGACTGGTGACGCTCGGAAAGATCGCCGCCACCGCCGCGGGCTTGGCCGGCATGCCGGCCGCGGCGAACACCGCCGCCGAGCCGCCGAAACCGTGACCGGCCACGCCGAGCTTGGCCGGATGCACGCTGATCTTGCCGGGGCCCAAGCGCACGCCCGAGACGATGTCCAGGGCGGTGCCCAGATCGAAGGCGAAGTTGAGCACCGACGGCGCCAGGCCGCGCTGGGTGTCGGGCGCGCCGGCCACGATGCCCCACGACGCGAGGTGCTCGAGCAGGTTCGAATACCGGGCCGCACCGGCGAGCCAATCGTGGCCGAACGCCACCCCGGGCAGATTCAGCCCCTCCTCGGGGGTGTACACCACCCCCGGCAGCCCGGCAAAGGCCAGGTCACCACGCAAAACCCGATGCGGACCACGGCGGCTGAGAGCTGCGACGAGCTTGCGGATGCGGGCCACGCGTTGACGTTAGCGCATCCTTCGGCTAGGCCCTGACCTCGAGGACACCCACCCGCCACAGCGCCGCGTAGAGCTGATGCAGCGGGATGGACAGCAAGCGGGTGGTCATGGCCATCAAGGGGTCCGTGGGACCGGCCGCGGGCTGCCGGCGCGGCGAGGCCGGTTGCGTGGCTGCCGACGCCGTCGCGGCGGGCACCACGTCGTCGTAGCGAACTGCGGTCATGATTGCCTCCCATGGCGCCCGGCGGGCGGTCGGAGAAAGTTACGCATCTCAATACGACCCGTTGCACAATTCCCGGTTAACAACCACTGACAACAAAAATTCATTGCTCGGCTAAAAGCGTGGTCCCAGGTAGCCAGATCATCTGACTGATACCGGATGAAATCCCTACTGCAAACGGATGACCGCGGCTGCGTGGCCGACAAGCTGTGCGATCGTGATCGGTCTGGCTTCAAGCAGCTCGTCCTTCCGCGGCTTTCCGGTTATTTCCATCCTTTGCTGACATTTCAAATATTAGGGCGATGTGTCCCGCGGACGTTGGTCCG
Organism: Mycobacterium sp. 1482292.6; assembly: GCF_001672995.1. Lineage (NCBI taxonomy): Bacteria > Bacillati > Actinomycetota > Actinomycetes > Mycobacteriales > Mycobacteriaceae > Mycobacterium > Mycobacterium sp. 1482292.6. The sequence goes on from NZ_LZKV01000116.1 coordinate 46,517, forward strand.
ACACGAAACCGTCACAAATACACCGGGTGAAAAATGTTCCCGCCGTTTATGACGGTTGAGTGAATGGCGGAGGTGCCCAGGGCGCCGGGCTCATGCGCGGCGGAACCAGAACCGGCGGTAGGGCAAGGTCACAGCCGGCCCTTTGCGCAGGTGGGCGGCCCAACCCCGGCCGCGGAGTGCGGGGTCGGTGCCGCGCCTGCACTACCCTGTTCAGAATGTGCGGAATCGTCGGCTATGTCGGGCAGCAGCCCGCCTGCGAGGTCGTCATGGCCGCGCTGCGCCGGATGGAGTACCGCGGCTACGACTCGTCTGGCGTCGCCCTGGCCAACGGTGACGGCACGCTGACGATCAGCCGTCGCGCCGGCCGGCTGGCCAACCTGGAAGAGGCGGTCGCCCAGATGCCGCCGTCGTCGCTGACCGGGACCACCGGCCTGGGCCACACCCGGTGGGCCACCCACGGTCGTCCGACCGACCGCAACGCGCACCCGCACCGCGACGCCGCCGGCAAGATCGCCGTGGTCCACAACGGCATCATCGAGAACTACGCCAACCTGCGCCACGAACTGGAGGCCCAGGGCGTCGAGTTCGCCAGCGACACCGACACCGAGGTCGCGGTGCATCTGGTGGCGCAGGCGTATCGGCACGGCGACACCGCGGGCGATTTCGCCGCGTCGGTGCTCGCGGTGCTGCGCCGCCTGGACGGCCACTTCACGCTGGTGTTCGCCAACGCCGACGAACCCGGCACCATCGTCGCCGCCCGCCGCTCCACCCCGCTGGTCATCGGCATCGGCGAGGGCGAGATGTTCGTCGGCTCCGACGTGGCGGCGTTCATCCCGCACACCCGCAACGCCATCGAACTCGGCCAAGACCAGGCCGTGGTGATCACCGCGGACGGTTACCGGATCACCGACTTCGACGGCAACGAGGATTTGGGGCCCGGGGCATACCGCGAGTTCCACATCGATTGGGACCTGGCCGCCGCCGAGAAGGGCGGCTACGAGTACTTCATGCTCAAGGAGATCGCCGAGCAGCCCGCCGCGGTGGCCGACACCCTGCTGGGACACTTCGTCGACGGCCGGATCGTCCTCGACGAACAGCGCCTGTCCGATCAGGAGCTCCGCGAGATCGACAAGGTGTTCGTGGTCGCCTGCGGCACCGCCTATCACTCCGGGCTGCTGGCCAAGTACGCGATCGAGCACTGGACGCGGCTGCCGGTCGAGGTCGAGCTGGCCAGCGAATTCCGGTATCGCGACCCGGTTTTGGACCGCAGCACCCTGGTGGTCGCCATCTCGCAGTCCGGCGAGACCGCGGACACGCTCGAGGCGGTCCGGCACGCCAAGGAGCAGAAGGCCAAGGTGTTGGCCATCTGCAACACCAACGGCTCGCAGATCCCGCGCGAGTGCGACGCCGTGCTGTACACCCGGGCCGGCCCGGAGATCGGGGTGGCCTCCACCAAGACGTTCCTGGCGCAGATCACCGCCAACTATCTGGTGGGGCTGGCGCTGGCGCAGGCCCGGGGCACCAAGTACCCCGACGAGGTGCAGCGCGAATACCACGAGCTGGAAGCGATGCCGGACCTCGTCGCGCGGGTGATCGCGACCATCAAGCCGGTGGCCGCGCTGGCCTACCAGTTCGCCCAGTCCCCGACGGTGCTGTTTCTGGGCCGCCACGTCGGCTACCCGGTGGCGCTCGAAGGTGCGCTGAAACTCAAGGAATTGGCCTACATGCACGCCGAGGGGTTCGCCGCCGGTGAGCTCAAGCACGGCCCGATCGCGCTGATCGAGGACGATCTGCCGGTCATCGTCATCATGCCGTCCCCCAAGGGGTCGGCCGTGCTGCACGCCAAGCTGCTGTCCAACATCCGCGAGATCCAGGCGCGCGGCGCGATCACCATCGTGATCGCCGAGGAAGGCGACGACACCGTGCGCCCCTACGCCGATCACCTGATCGAAATCCCGTCGGTGTCAACGCTTTTGCAGCCGCTGCTGTCGACCATCCCGCTGCAGGTGTTCGCCGCGTCGGTGGCGCAGGCCCGCGGCTACGACGTGGACAAGCCGCGAAACCTGGCCAAGTCCGTCACCGTCGAATAGGCGCGAAGCAGCTCGCGCCGCTTCCTCCGTATCACCGGCGAATACGCAGCCGATCCATTACATTGCCCTGGGAAAGCTTTTGCGGCAGGTGGGTTGGGCTACGTCCGTACGGGAGGAAGTATGCGATCGGCCGGCACGAAGTACGGCGTCGTAGGTCTTGTCGTCCTCATCCTCGCGGCATACGTGATAGCCGTCGCGATGTACGCGCAGAGCGGTACCGGACGACGTCTGGACGTCGCCGCTCCGGCCGTCGACGGCGACAAGCCGTCGGCGACCATCAACGTCGAAGACATCCAGTCCAACAACAGCGTGCTCGCCGTCAACCTGGCATTCAATCCCGGATCGGCGTTGCTGGACCCGAAAACCCACCACCTCAAGGACGATCTGAGCCTGCGCGTGCGATCCTCGGCGATGCCGTCCCGGCACACCTGGACCAAGGGCATGCTGCCCGGCCTGATGGCGGTCCCGCTGACCATCGCGGGCCAGATCGAGCGGTGGCCCTTCGACCAATATCGCTCGGGGCCGATCGAAGTCGAAATCTTCTACGGCCCGGACACCGACCGGGCGCCCGACCATGTGCCGGTGACCTTCGTCGACCACCTGTCCGGGTGGCGGCTGTCCGCCACCAGGTCCCAGGCGGACGGTCCCTACCGGCTGAACGTGCGGCGCTCGCTGAGCACCGCGGCGTTCGCCATCGTCATCCTCGGCGTGCTGATCACGATCGCCAGCCTGGCCCTCGTCGTGGCGATTCAGACGGCGCGCGACCGGCGGCCGTTTCAGCCGCCGATGACGACCTGGTACGCGGCGATGCTGTTCGCGGTGGTGCCGCTGCGCAACGCGCTACCCGGCTCGCCGCCGTTCGGCAGCTGGGTCGACATCACCGTCGTCATCTGGGTGCTGGTCGCGCTGGCGGTCTCGATGATTCTCTACATCGGCTGCTGGTGGCGGCATTTGAAGCCGCCGCCCGCCGCCGCACCGGCGGTATCGGCGCCCGTACCGGCGGAACCGGCACCGGTCAAGTAGCCGGACGCCGGCGGCGTGTTTGCCGCCGAAGCTGTCCGGCGCCGCGTCCCGCGTGCGAAGGTTGAGTCGTGGCGCATCCATCGGTTCGCAGGCGAGTGCGCAGCATGACGCTGGCGGTCTGGCACTACGTCACAAGCGCGCCGCTGACCTATGGCTGGTTGTTGGTGTTGATGATCACCACGATCATCCAGACCCATCTCACCGGCAGGGAGCTGCACTCGGTACTGCTGCACCGCTCCACCAACATTCACGAACTGGGCAGGGATCCGCTCGATGTCCTGTTCTCCAGCCTGCTGTGGATCGACGGCAAGAACTTCGAGCCCTACCTGCTGCTGTTCACCCTGTTTCTCGCGCCGGCCGAACACTGGCTCGGCCAGCTGCGCTGGCTCACAGTGGGATTGAGCTCGCATATCCTGGCCACCTACATCAGCGAAGGCATCCTCTACTTCGCGATCGAGGACCATGACGCCCCGCAACGGCTGGTGCACGCCCGCGACATCGGGGTCAGCTATTTTCTGGTCGGCGTGATGGCCGTGCTGACCTACCACATCGCCCGGCCATGGTGCTGGGGCTATCTCGGGGTGCTGTTCGTCATCTTCGGTTTCCCGCTGATCACCATGGGTAACGAACTGAACTTCACCGCCATCGGGCACTTCACCTCGATTCTGATCGGCCTGTGCTTCTACCCGATGACGCGCACGCGTTCCAAGGGCAGCCGGCAGCTCGGTCCGGCGCGCCTGCGGGGCATCGTGCGCCGCCGCGTGCCGCCGGCCACCCCGAGCTGATGCCGGCGCCCGCGCGCAACCGAAAAACCGTGGGCGCCAAGCCCCCGCGACGGTGCCACGTAATCTGACTCTGATGCGGCATTACTACTCGGTAGACGCGATCCGCCAGGCCGAAGCGCCACTGCTGGCCAGCCTGCCCGACGGCGCTTTGATGCGACGCGCGGCCTACGGGCTGGCCACCGAGATCATCGGCGAGTTAGCGGCGCGCACCGGCGGGGTAACCGGGCGACGTGTGTGCGCGGTCGTCGGCTCCGGAGACAACGGCGGAGACGCGTTGTGGGCGGCCACCTTCCTGTGCCGTCGCGGCGCGGCCGCCGACGCGATCCTGCTCAACCCGGAGCGCACCCACCGCAAAGGCCTGGCGGCGTTCCGAAAGGCCGGCGGTCGCGTCGTCGAAAGCGTCTCGCCGACAACCGATCTCGTCATCGACGGCGTGGTGGGCATCTCCGGCTCCGGAGCGCTGCGGCCCGCCGCGGCCGAGGTGTTCGCCGCCGTCAACGATGCCCGAATCCCGGTGATCGCCGTCGACATCCCCAGCGGCATCGACGCGGCGACCGGCGCGATCACCGGCCCCGCCGTGCGCGCCGTGCTGACCGTCACCTTCGGCGGCCTCAAACCCGTGCACGCGCTGGCTGATTGCGGGCGGGTCCGGCTGATCGACATCGGGCTGAGCCTGCCCGAGACCGACGTGCTGGGGTTCGAGGCCCCCGACGTGGCCGCCCGCTGGCCGGTGCCCGGGCCCCACGACGACAAGTACTCGCAGGGCGTCACCGGCGTGATGGCCGGCTCGTCGACCTATCCGGGCGCCGCCGTGCTGTGCACCGGCGCCGCCGTCGCCGCCACCTCCGGCATGGTCCGCTACGCCGGCAGCGCGCACCGCGAGGTGCTCGCGCACTGGCCGGAGGTGATCGCCTCGCCCACCCCCGCCTCGGCCGGCCGGGTGCAGTCCTGGGTCGTCGGCCCGGGACTGGGCACCGACGACGTCGGGGCCGCGGCGCTGTGGTTCGCGCTGGAAACCGACCTGCCGGTGATCGTGGATGCCGACGGGCTGACCATCCTGGCCGCGCACCCCGAGTTGGTGGCCAACCGCACCGCGCCGACGGTGCTGACCCCGCACGCGGGTGAATTCGCCCGGCTGGCGGGTAACCCGCCGGGGGATGACCGGGTGGGCGCGTGCCGCAAGCTGGCCGACGCGTTCGGCGCCACGGTGCTGCTCAAGGGCAACGTCACCGTCATCGCCGACCCGGGCGGCCCGGTCTACCTCAATCCGGCGGGGCAGTCCTGGGCGTCCACCGCCGGCTCCGGTGACGTGTTGTCCGGCATGATCGGCGCGCTGCTGGCCGCGGGCCTGCCGGCGGTCGAGGCGGCCGCCGCCGCGGCCTTCGTGCACGCGCGCGCGGCAGCGTGCTCGGCCGCCGACCCCGGCCCCGGCGAGGCCCCCACCTCGGCCTCGCGCATCGTGCCGCACATCCGAGCCGCCCTGGCCGCCCTATAGAGAGGATCTCGTCGTGCCCCAACACCCGTCCATGCCCGCCCACTCGATCGCGCCCGCCTACACCGGCCGCCTGTTCACCGCGCCGGTGCCGGCGCTGCGGATGCCCGACGAGTCGATGGATCCCGAGGCTGCCTACCGCTTCATCCACGACGAGCTGATGCTCGACGGCAGCTCCCGGCTGAATCTGGCCACCTTCGTGACGACCTGGATGGATCCCGAGGCCGGCAAGCTGATGGCCGAGACGTTCGACAAGAACATGATCGACAAGGACGAATACCCGGCGACCGCGGCCATCGAGCAGCGCTGCGTGTGCATGGTGGCCGACCTGTTCCACGCCGACGGGCTGCGCGACGACGACCCGTCCAGCGCCACCGGGGTGTCGACGATCGGTTCCAGCGAGGCCGTGATGCTCGGCGGTCTGGCGATGAAGTGGCGGTGGCGCGAGAAGGTGGGCCGGAAAAAAGGGGGGGACTGGAAGGGCCGCACCCCGAACCTGGTGATGGGCTCCAACGTCCAGGTGGTCTGGGAGAAGTTCTGCCGCTACTTCGACGTCGAACCGCGCTACCTGCCGATGGAGGAGGGGCGCTACGTCATCACCCCCGAGCAGGTCGTCGACGCCGTTGACGAGGACACCATCGGGGTGGTGGCGATCCTGGGCACCACCTACACCGGGGAGCTGGAACCCATCGCCGAGATCTGCGCGGCCCTGGACAAGCTGGCCGCCGGCGGGGGAGTCGACGTCCCCGTGCATGTCGACGCGGCCAGCGGCGGATTCGTCGTGCCGTTCCTGCACCCCGAGCTCAAGTGGGACTTCCGGCTGCCGCGGGTGGTGTCGATCAACGTCAGCGGCCACAAGTACGGGCTGACCTATCCCGGCGTCGGGTTCGTGGTGTGGCGCAGCAAGGACTACCTGCCCGAGGACCTGGTGTTCCACGTCAACTACCTGGGCGGCGACATGCCGACCTTCACGCTGAACTTCTCCCGGCCCGGCAACCAGGTCGTCGGCCAGTACTACAACTTCCTGCGGCTGGGACGCGAGGGCTACACGCAGGTGATGCAGACGCTGTCATCGACCGCACGCTGGCTGGGCGAGCAGCTGCGCACCGGCGAGCACTGTGAGCTGATCTCCGACGGTTCGGCGATCCCGGTGGTCAGCTTCCGGCTCGCCCGCGGGCTGGGCTACACCGAGTTCGACGTCTCCCACGAGCTGCGGGGTTACGGCTGGCAGGTGCCGGCCTACACCATGCCCGACAACGCCACCGACATCTCGGTGCTGCGCATCGTGGTGCGCGAGGGCCTGTCCGCCGACCTGGCCCGGGCCCTGCACGACGACGCCCGCACCGCGCTGGCCAGCCTCGACAAGCTCAAGCCGGGCGGGCACTACCGCGCCGAGCACTTCGCGCACTGACGGTTGGTCCGGAGGCGCCGAGCGCTCTGGGACAATGGCTGCCGTGTCCGCAACGCCGATATCCCTGACCCCGGGCGTCCTCGCCGAGGCCCTGGTGGACCTGGGCGCGATTGAGCACAACGTGCGGCTGCTGTGCGAGCAGGCCGGCGGCGCGCAGGTGATGGCCGTGGTCAAGGCCGACGGCTACGGCCACGGGGCCGCCCAGACGGCGCGCGCCGCACTGGCCGCGGGGGCGGCCGAATTGGGCGTCGCCACCATCACCGAGGCCCTGGCGCTGCGCGCGGACGGCATCACCGCGCCCGTGCTGGCCTGGTTGCACCCGCCCGGCATCGACTTCGGCCCCGCGCTGCTGGCCGACGTGCAGATCGCCGTGTCCTCGGAGCGCCAGCTCGACGACCTGGTGGACGCGGCGCGCCGCACCGGACGGACCGCGACCGTCACCGTCAAGGTGGACACCGGACTGAACCGCAATGGGGTGCCGCCCGCGCAATACCCCGCGCTGCTGACCGCGCTGCGCCGGGCCGTCGCCGAGGAGGCCGTCGTGCTGCGGGGCCTGATGTCGCACATGGTCTACGCCGATGAGCCCGCCAACCCCGTGAACAACCTTCAGGCCCAACGTTTCGCCGCCTTGCTGGCCCAGGCGCGCGATCAGGGCGTGCGGTTCGACGTGGCGCACCTGTCGAACTCGTCGGCCACCATGTCTCGTCCCGACCTGGCCTTCGACATGGTGCGCCCCGGCATCGCGATCTACGGGCTGAGCCCGGTGCCCGAGCGTGGCGACATGGGTCTGGTGCCGGCGATGACGGTGAAATGCTCTGTGGCGCTGGTGAAGTCGATTCGCGCCGGGGAGAGCGTGTCCTACGGCCACACCTGGACCGCCCAGCGCGACACCAACCTCGCGCTGCTGCCGGTCGGTTACGCCGACGGCATCTTCCGGTCGCTGGGCGGCCGGCTCGAGGTGTTGATCAACGGCAGCCGGCGCCCGGGCGTCGGGCGGATCTGCATGGACCAGTTCGTCGTCGACCTCGGCCCGGGGCGCGTCGACGTGGCCGAAGGCGACGAGGCGATCCTGTTCGGGTCCGGCGCGAGCGGCGAGCCCACCGCGCAGGACTGGGCCGACCTGCTCGGCACCATCCACTACGAAGTCGTGACCAGCCCCCGCGGGCGGATCACCAGGACCTACCGCGAGGCGCGAACCGTTGAGTCCTGAGGAACCCCGCAGGCGCCGCAAGGGCAGGGCCTGGCTTGCGGGAGGCGCGGGGGTGACCGCCGTCGCCACCATCATCGGCGCCTCGGCCCGCCGGTCGATGACCCAGCGCGCCACGGTCGAAGACCCCTATGCGAACGAGGATTTCAACCGGCTCGAGGACGACGCCGGCCTGGTGGTGACCACGCCCGACGGGATTCCGCTGGCGGTGCGCGATACCGGCCCGGCCGATGCGCCGCTGACGCTGGTCTTCGTCCATGGGTTCTGCCTGCAGATGGGCGCGTTTCATTTTCAGCGCACCCGGTTGCCCGAGCAGTTGGGCCCCGACGTCCGGATGGTGTTCTACGACCAGCGCGGCCATGGCAGGTCCGGCGAGGCCGACCCCGAGACCTACACGCTGACCCAACTCGGCAGGGACCTGCAAACCGTGCTGAACGTGGTGGCACCGCGCGGAATGATCGTGCTGGTGGGCCACTCGATGGGCGGCATGACGGTGTTGTCCCACGCCCGCCAGTTCCCCGAGCAATACGGACGCCGCATCGTGGGCGCCGCGCTGATTTCGTCCGCGGCCGAAGGGGTGTCCAGGTCACCGCTGGGCGAGATCCTGAAAAACCCTGCGCTGGAAGCGGTTCGGGTCGCCGCGCGGTCCGCGCCGAAGCTGATGCACCGGGGGCGCAACGTATCCCGGTCGTTGATCGGCCCGGTGCTGCGGGCCGCCTCCTACAGCGACCTGCAGGTCAGCCGCAGCCTGGACGCGTTCTCGCAGCGGATGATGAACAGCACCCCGATCCCCACCATGGTCGGCTTTCTGGACGCGCTGGAAAAGCACGACGAGACCGCCGGGCTGTGGACGCTGCTGCGGGTCCCGACGCTGATCGCGTGCGGCGACCACGACCTGCTCACCCCCGATGAATATTCGCGCAAGATGGCCGCCAGCCTGCCGCAGGCCGAGCTGGTCATCGTCGTCGGCGCGAGCCACCTGGCGCTGCTGGACAAGCCCGACGCCATCAACGGCGGGCTGGTCCGACTGGTTCGGCGGGCCACCCCGGGCAAGGCGGCGCTGCGCATGCGGCGGATGCGAGAAAGGTTGCGGCGCCGTGGCTGAACTCGACGGCGGCACCGCGACCTGTGACCGGGTCGAGGACACCATGGCGCTGGGCTCGCGGCTGGCGCAACACCTGCGGGCGGGGGACGTGGTGGTGCTCTCGGGTCCGCTCGGGGCGGGAAAGACCGTGTTGGCCAAGGGGATTGCGGCGGCGATGGATGTCGACGGGCCGGTGACCTCGCCGTCCTACGTGCTGGCACGCGTGCATCCGCCGCGGCGCGCGGGCGCCCCGGCCATGATTCACGTCGACATGTACCGGCTGCTCGACCACACCGACAACCAGGGCGCCGATCTGCTCGCCGAGCTCGATTCGCTGGACTTGGACAGCGATCTCGACGACGCTGTCGTGGTGGTGGAATGGGGCGAGGGCCTGGTCGAGCGGCTCGCCGAGCGGCATCTGGACATCCGGCTCGAGCGCGTCACCGGATCCGACGTGCGGATCGCGACCTGGCGGTGGGCCGACAACGCCGACAACGGGGGCGAGTCATGACGATCGTCCTTGCCCTCGACACCTCGACCCCGGCGGTGACGGCCGGCCTGGTGCGGCGTGACGACCTGTGCGTGTTCGCCGAGCGGGTCACCGTCGACGCCCGGGCCCACGCCGAACGCCTCACCCCGAATGTCCTTGCTGCCCTGGCCGATTCGGGGCTGACGATGGCCGACCTGGGCGCCGTCGTGGTGGGCTGCGGACCGGGCCCGTTCACCGGCCTGCGCGCGGGCATGGCCACCGCCGCCGCCTACGGGCACGCACTCGGCATCCCCGTGCGCGGCGTGTGCAGCCTGGACGCGATCGGCGTGCGGACCAGCGGGGACGCCTTGGTGGTGACCGACGCCCGCCGCCGCGAGGTCTATTGGGCCCGCTACCGCGACGGCGTGCGCACCCACGGCCCGGCCGTCAACGCGCCGGCCGACGTCGACCCGGGTGCCGCGGCGGCCGTCGCCGGCTCACCCGAACACGCCGCCCTGTTCGGCTTGCCGGTGGGTGAACCGAGCTGCCCGACACCGGCCGGACTGGTTGCGGCGGTGGCCGATTGGTCCGCCGACCCCGAGCCGCTGGTGGCCCTGTACCTGCGTCGGCCCGACGCCAAACCGTTGGCCACGCGGCGATGACCGCCCACAGCGAGCCCGCGACCCTCGGCGGCCTGACCCGGGCCGACGCCCAGCGCTGCGCCGAGCTGGAGGCGCAGCTCTTCGACGGCGACGACCCGTGGCCCGCGGCGGCATTCCATCGCGAATTGGCCAGTGCCCACAACCATTACGTGGGCGCGCGGGTGGGCGAGACGCTGGTCGGCTACGCCGGCATCTCGCGATTGGGCCGCACCCCGCCCTACGAATACGAGGTGCACACCATCGGCGTGGATCCGGCGTACCAGGGCCGGGGCATCGGCCGCCGGCTGCTCGACGAGCTGCTGAGGTTCGCCGACGGCGGCGCGGTGTACCTGGAGGTCCGCACCGACAACGAGGCCGCCATCGGGCTGTACACCAGCGTCGGGTTCGAGCAGATCGGCCTGCGCCGCCGCTATTACCGGGTCAGCGGCGCCGACGCGTACACGATGCGGCGGGAGGCCCACGGCGCATGACAACCATTCTTGCCATCGAAACCTCGTGCGACGAAACGGGAGTCGGCATCGCCCGGCTGGACCCCGACGGCACCGTGACGCTGCTGGCCGACGAGGTGGCCTCCAGCGTCGACGAACACGTGCGGTTCGGCGGCGTGGTGCCCGAGATCGCCTCACGCGCGCATCTGGAGGCGCTGGGACCGGCCATGCGCCGCGCGTTGTCGACCGCCGGGCTGGACAGGCCCGACGTCGTCGCGGCCACCATCGGGCCCGGGCTGGCCGGCGCCCTGCTGGTGGGAGTCGCTGCGGCCAAAGCCTATTCGGCGGCCTGGGGGGTGCCCTTCTATGCGGTGAACCACCTGGGCGGGCATCTGGCCGCCGACGTCTACGAGCACGGGCCGCTGCCCGAGTGCGTGGCGCTGCTGGTCTCCGGCGGCCACACCCACCTGCTGCACGTGCGTTCGCTCGGCGAGCCGATCGTCGAGCTGGGCAGCACCGTCGACGACGCCGCCGGCGAGGCCTACGACAAGGTGGCGAGGCTGCTGGGGCTCGGCTACCCGGGCGGCAGGGTGCTCGACGAGCTGGCCCGCACGGGTGATCGCGACGCGATCGCCTTCCCGCGGGGCATGACCGGGCCGCGTGACGACCCCTACGCGTTCAGCTTTTCCGGCCTCAAGACGGCCGTCGCGTGCTACTTGGAAAGCCACCCCGACGCGGTGAACGCCGACATCGCGGCCGGCTTTCAGGAGGCCGTCGCCGACGTGCTCACCAAAAAGGCCGTGCGCGCCGCCACCGGGCTGGGCGTGCGGACCCTGCTGATCGCCGGCGGGGTGGCCGCCAATTCTCGGCTGCGCGAGTTGGCGGAGCGGCGCTGCGCCGAGGCGGGCCTGACGCTGCGCATCCCCAGGCCCCGGCTGTGCACCGACAACGGGGCGATGATCGCGTCGTTCGCGGCGCATCTGGTCGCCGCGGGGGCGCCGCCGTCGGCGCTGGACGTGCCCAGCGACCCGGGGCTGCCCGTGGTGAAAGCGCAGGTGAGTTGATGTTCGCTGAGCGCGGACACGCCGACGCTGGAGAAGCAGCGGGGGGCCCTTGAGTGCTAGCACTCGCATGTATAGAGTGCTAGGTGGCAATCGGCCAAGCCCTGTGTCGGCACCCGCGACGACGGCGCTCGGGCGCGGACGAATGCCGAACACCTGATAACTCGGAAGGTGCGGGCTCAACCCGTGCCGGCCGTCAACTCCGGTCCGGGCGCGTCCCGGACCCGACCCAACAGTGGAGGCTCCAATCGTGGCGAAGGTGAATATCAAGCCACTCGAGGACAAGATTCTCGTGCAGGCCAACGAGGCCGAGACCACGACCGCGTCTGGTCTGGTCATTCCTGACACCGCCAAGGAGAAGCCGCAGGAAGGCACCGTCGTCGCAGTCGGCCCCGGCCGGTGGGACGAAGACGGCGCGAAGCGCATCCCGCTGGACGTCTCGGAAGGCGACACCGTCATCTACAGCAAGTACGGCGGCACCGAGATCAAGTACGGCGGCGAGGAGTACCTGATCCTGTCGGCACGCGACGTGCTGGCTGTCGTCTCCAAGTAAGAACCGTGTTCCGCCCCGGCGATCCCCGCGTCCCGCGCGGGTGATTTCCGGGGCGGCATGCGTTTGGGGCTAGTGGCGATCGCAAGCGCGGCGAAGCCGGGCGAAGCGGGTCGCCACCATTCAAACAAGGAGCCTGATGAGCAAGATCATTGAGTACGACGAGACCGCGCGCCGCGCCATCGAGGCGGGCGTGAACACGCTCGCCGACGCGGTACGGGTGACGCTCGGGCCGCGCGGCCGGCATGTGGTGCTGGCCAAGGCATTCGGTGGCCCGGCGGTCACCAACGACGGTGTGACCGTCGCGCGTGAGATCGACCTGGAAGACCCGTTCGAGAACCTGGGCGCCCAGCTGGTGAAGTCGGTGGCCACCAAGACCAACGACGTCGCCGGCGACGGCACCACGACGGCGACCGTGCTGGCGCAGGCGCTGGTCAAGGGCGGCCTGCGGCTGGTCGCGGCCGGCGCCAACCCCATCGAGTTGGGGGCGGGGATCAGCAAGGCCGCCGACGCGGTGTCCGAGGCGCTGCTGTCCGCGGCCACCCCGGTCTCCGGCAAGGACGCGATCGCGCAGGTGGCGACCGTGTCCTCGCGCGACCAGCTGCTGGGTGAGCTGGTCGGTGAGGCGATGACCAAGGTCGGCACCGACGGCGTGGTCAGCGTCGAAGAATCCTCGACGCTGAGCACCGAGCTCGAGTTCACCGAGGGCGTCGGTTTCGACAAGGGCTTCCTGTCGGCGTATTTCGTCACCGACTTCGACTCCCAGCAGGCCGTGCTGGACGACCCGGTGATCCTGTTGCACCAGGACAAGATCAGTTCGCTGCCCGACCTGCTGCCGATGCTGGAGAAAGTCGCCGAATCGGGCAAGCCGCTGTTGATCATCGCCGAGGACATCGAGGGCGAGGCGCTGGCCACCCTGGTCGTCAACTCCATCCGCAAGACGCTGAAGGCAGTCGCGGTCAAGGCGCCGTTCTTCGGCGACCGCCGCAAGGCGTTCCTGGAGGACCTGGCGATCGTGACCGGCGGCCAGGTGATCAACCCGGACGCGGGCCTGTTGCTGCGCGAGGTCGGCACGGACGTGCTGGGCTCGGCCCGCCGCGTGGTGGTCAGCAAGGACGACACCGTCATCGTCGACGGCGGCGGCACCAAGGATGCGGTGGCCAACCGCATCAAGCAGCTGCGCGCCGAGATCGAGGCGAGCGACTCCGACTGGGACCGCGAGAAGCTGCAGGAGCGGCTGGCCAAGCTGGCCGGCGGTGTGGCGGTGATCCAGGTGGGAGCGGCCACCGAGACGGCGCTCAAGGAACGCAAGGAAAGCGTCGAGGACGCTGTCGCGGCCGCGAAAGCCGCTGTCGAGGAAGGCATTGTCGCCGGTGGCGGCTCGGCGCTGCTGCAGACCCGCAAGGCGCTGGAGACGCTGCGCGCATCGCTGAGCGGCGACCAGGCACTGGGTGTCGGCGTCTTCTCCGAGGCGCTGGCGGCGCCGCTGTACTGGATCGCCACCAACGCCGGGCTCGACGGCGCGGTCGCGGTGCACAAGGTGACCGAGCTGCCCAACGGCCACGGCCTGAACGCGGACAAGCTGACCTACGGCGACCTGATCGCCGACGGCGTCATCGACCCGGTCAAAGTCACCCGCTCGGCGGTGCTCAACGCCGCGTCGGTGGCCCGGATGGTCCTGACCACCGAGACGGCGGTCGTCGACAAGCCGGCCGAGGAGGCCGACGACCATGGCCACGGTCATCACCACCACCACTGAGTGAACGACGACAAGCGCCCCCGGTTGCATGGCCGGGGGCGCTTGTTTGTTAGCTGACCGCGCCCACGAGCCGCGGTTGAGCGTCTACGGTCGCGGCATGGACCGCATCTGGCAGTGGGCGTGGGATCGGTATAAGACGAGATACTCGTGGGCGATTGGCGCGGTCCTCTACGCCCTGACCCTGCCGATCTTCCTTCTTCCGTCGTTCTGTGTTGTCGCTCTCGAAGGATCTGGCCACTACGTCGAGACCGTCACCGTGAACATTGTCGCCGGGTTGGTGCTGGTGTACATGCTCGTGCTTCCTGGCCGGGGCGGCAGTGGTGTCGTGGACCGTTGGGCGGCCGGCCGGGATGTTGATCGGGCGCGGGCATTGCACTCCACCTACAGGTGGGGCCGGCGGACAATTGCCCGAGCCGTGGTGGTCACCGCTGTCTGGGCTGCCCTGCTCTTGGTCGTCGTGGCTGGGATCGCCGGGGCGTCGGGGTGGCGGCTGGTCCAATACGGGATCATGGGCGCCGCAATGGGAACGGGCATCCAGCTCATCGGTGTGCACAGCTTCGTGGAAGCGGCGCTGCGGCCGGCCAGGTCTGCTATCGCTGATAGCACTGCAATCGGCGACTCCCTGCCTCGGTCTCATCCGAGCTTTGCGGCGTGGGTGAACGTCTCCATGCTCGGCGTCGCGTTCACGTTCGCCCTCTCAAGTGCGCTGCTGGCGGTGGTTTTCGAGCGAGCTGGACGTTTCCCGCTGCTTTACCTCCTGATCGCGGCCGGGATGATCCTCTGCTTCGCGGTACCTATCACCGTCGCCGCGGTGTTCGCGCCTTCGCTGCGGCCGATTCGCGACCTGGCCGAAGGGACGAAACGGGTTGCGGCGGGCGACTACAGCCGGCGCCTGCCAGTGGTTCAGGACGACGACCTTGGCGCGTTGGCCGCGTCGTTCAACCGCATGCAGGCGGGATTGGCCGAGCGGCAACGACTTCAGGGCGCGTTCGGGACCTATGTCGACCCGGCTCTAGCCGCGCGACTGCTCGAGCAAGGTGACGACGTCTTCACCGGCGAGCGCCGCGAGGTGACAGTGATGTTCGTCGACGTCCGCGACTTCACCCCGTTCGCCGAGGCCAACACCGCCGAGGACACCGTCGCCCGGCTTAATGCTTTGTTCGAGATCGTGGTGCCTGCGGTGGTCGATGCCGGTGGCCATGTCAACAAGTTCCTCGGCGACGGCGCGCTGGCCGTCTTCAACGCCCCTAACGATCTTGCCGATCATGCCGACGCGGCGGCGAGCGCGGCGTTGCGCATTCAGCACTTGGTAGCCGAACGATTCGGCGGAGCAGTGCGGGTCGGCATCGGGATCAACACCGGTGCGGTGATCGCCGGAACCATCGGCGGCGGAGGCAAACTCGAATTCACGCTCATCGGTGACGCCGTGAACGTCGCCGCCCGCGTCGAACAGCTCACCAAAACCACCGGGGACGCGATCCTGTTGACCCAGCAGACCGTCGACGCCTTGGCTTCTCGACCGGCCGGACTCGTCGACCGGGGATCCCACGAATTGAAAGGCAAGTCAGCCGCTGTCAACGTCTTCGGGCTCGATACAGCGGTTCGTCGCGTCGAGTGAAGGCGGTGGTGCCGCGCACTACTTCACCGAAATCCCGCCGTCCACCGGCAATGTGACTCCGGTGATATAGCGGCCCGAGCGCCCACAGAGGTAGACCATCGCCTCGCTCACATCCGCGGCTTCGATGAGCTCTACCGGCAGCGGCGCCTGCAACGCGGATGCACCTTCGGGATGCTCGGCCATCAATTGGGCAAAAGGTTCGTTGACGATCATCGGCGTCGCGACCCCGGTCGGATGCACCGTGTTGACGCGAATGTTTTTCTCCGCCAGGGAGGTTGCGTAGTACCTCATCAGGCCGACAACGCCGTGTTTTGCTGCGTGGTAGCCGGCCAAGCCGTGGCTGCGGCTACTGAACGTCGGGCAAAGGCTGTTCAACCCAGCGGTCGAGCTCGTGATCACGATGGCCCCGCCCTCGCCATGGTCGAGCATCCCGGGCAGGGCCGCCTCGACCGTGTAGTACACGCCGTTGAGCATCACACTGACCGAATCGACGAAGGCAGCGATGTCATGGCGCTGTTCGCCGACCCCCGGCAGGATCCCGGCGTTGGCGAGTACGAAATCGATTCTGCCGAACTCGGCCAGGCCGTTGGCGACTGCGGTTCGTAGCACCTGGAAATCGCGGACGTCGCCCTGCGCTGCGACGATCCGGCGGCCGGTCTTTTCGACCAGGTTGACGGTCTCGTCGAGATCCTCTGGGGTGGTCATCGGGTAGGCGACACTGTCGATCTGACCGCAGAGATCGACGGCGATGATGTCGGCACCCTCCTCGGCGAACCGCACCGCATGCGACCGACCTTGGCCACGGGCGGCGCCGGTGATGAACGCGACCTTCCCATCGAATTGCTTCGACATGACGCTCTCCCTTCGCTTGTGAGCCGAGTATCCGCCGAGCGGCTCGGGTTTGATCGGGTAATCGATTACTCGCTTTTGCTCATGCTCGGCGGCATCTCGGCGTTTACTTTCGCGGCATGGACCGCATCTGGCAATGGGCGTGGGATCGGCACGGCGCGAGGTATACGTGGGTGGCCTTCGCGATCACCGTCGTCCTGGGGGCGCCGACCTTCCTCGGATGGTCGTTTGTCGTTGTCGCGTTCCAGAAGTCGGATCACTACGTCGAGGCGGCCGCGGTCACCCTGGTCGGCATGCTGGTGCTGCAGTACCTGGTGGTACTTCCCGGCCTAGGCCGCCTGCGCCTTGCCGAGCGGTGGGCGGCCGGCCGCGAGGTCGACGCGGCCAGGGCGCTGGAGCAGACCTATGTCTTCGCGCGCGGGTGCGCCGCCCGGGCCGTGGGTGTCACCGCGGTCTGGGCCGCGCTGCTGTTCGGCGGTGTCGGTGTGATCGCCGGGGCGAGCGGGTCGCGGCTGGTGCAGTTCGCGGTGCTGGGCGCCGTCATCGGAGGCGTCGCCCAGCTGGCCTCCGTGCACAGCTACGTGGAAGGGGCGCTGCGGCCGGTGCGGGCCGCCATCACCGGTGACAGCGGAATCGGTGATTCCCTGCCGCGCTCTCGGCCGACCTTCGCCGCCTGGGCGAACGTGTCCATGCTGTCGGTCGCGTTCACGAACGCCGTCACCGCCGCGATAGTCGCGATCGTGTTCGCCCGCGTCGTCGATGCGCCCCTGCTGGCCATCGGGATCGGGAGCGTGCTGTTGATCGGCTTCACCATGCCGGTCAGCGTCGGCGCCATCTTCGCGCCGTCCCTTCGACCCATTCGCGACCTGGCCGAGGGA
Organism: Mycobacterium sp. 1482292.6; assembly: GCF_001672995.1. Taxonomy (NCBI): domain Bacteria; kingdom Bacillati; phylum Actinomycetota; class Actinomycetes; order Mycobacteriales; family Mycobacteriaceae; genus Mycobacterium; species Mycobacterium sp. 1482292.6. The sequence goes on from NZ_LZKV01000116.1 coordinate 63,883, forward strand.
ACCGAACGCGTGGCCGCCGGCGACTACAGCCGGCGCCTGCCGGTGGTCCAGGACGACGACCTCGGGGCGCTGGCGGCGTCGTTCAATCGCATGCAGGCGGGTTTGGCTGAGCGGCAACGACTTCAGGGCGCGTTCGGGACCTATGTCGATCCCGCGCTGGCCACCCGACTGCTCGAGCAGGGTGACGATGTGTTTTCCGGGGAGCGTCGGGAAGTGTCGGTGATGTTCGTCGACGTCCGCGATTTCACCCCGTTCGCCGAGGCCAACAGTGCCGAGGACGCCGTCGCCCGGCTCAATGCTTTGTTCGAGATAGTGGTTCCCGCCGTGGTCGACGCCGGCGGGCACGTGAATAAATTCCTCGGCGATGGCGCGCTGGCCGTGTTCGGTGCCCCCAACGATCTGGCCGATCATGCCGATGGGGCGGTGAATACCGCCGTATCGATTCATCGCCGCGTCGCCGAGCGATTCGAGGGTGAGCTGCGGGTCGGCATCGGGATCAACACCGGTGCGGTGATCGCCGGAACCATCGGCGGCGGAGGCAAACTCGAATTCACGCTCATCGG
>NZ_LZKV01000117.1:0-56630 GCF_001672995.1 Mycobacterium sp. 1482292.6
ACCCACCGAACATCACGGTGTCGTCCTCCACGGTGATGTGGTGGCTGCGCAGGTCACCGTGGGCGATCTGGCGGTCGGGTGGGTGGTGGGCGCGCTGGTGGTGCTCGTCGTCGGCACGCCCGCGCTCGAGGTGCCGTTGGACGCGGCGGTGCGCGCCCTGGCCAAGGCGGGCTTCACCGTCACGCGGCTCACCGTGGTCCGGCCGGCCGGCCGTGGCCCGCTGATCCTTTCGGCGGAGGGCGAACATCTCGGTGACACGGCGCTGATCGAGTTGTACGGCCCGCATCAACGCAGCGGCGGAGCGCTGCGCCAGCTCTGGGGAAAGCTGAAGCTGCGCGACGCCGAAACCGCGCCCCTAGTGACCTCCATGCGCCGCGCCGTCGAACACCGCGCGCTGATGGCGATCGCCATCGGCAACGCGGGCCTGGCCAACACGGCGACGGTCGCGGTCGCGCCGCTGGACCGCGGCTGGATGCTGTACTCGCACCGGCGCCCGCTCGGCACCCCCATTGACGAATGCGCGACGACGACTCCCGTTGCCCGGCTGTGGGAATCGCTGAAAGTCCTCAACGACCGCCAGATCGCCCACGGTGACCTGCGCAGCCACCACATCACCGTGGAGGACGACACCGTGATGTTCGGTGGGTTCGGAAGTGCCGAATACGGGGCCACCGAGGCCCAACTGCAATCCGACATCGCGCAGCTATTGGTGACGACGTCCGCGCTGTACGAGCCGAAGTCCGCGGTGCGCGCGGCGATCGAGGTGTTCGGCAAGGACACCATCCTGTCCGCTTCGCGCCGGCTCACGAAAGTCGCTGTGCCACGGTTTATTCGGCGGTCCATACCGAACTCTGGAACCGTCATCTCCGGCGCACGGGCCGAGGTCAAGCGCCAAACCGGCGCCGACCAGATCAAGCCTGCGACCATCACCAGGTTCACCCGCAGCCAGATCGTGCAGCTGGTGCTCTTCGGCGCGCTGGTCTACGTCGCCTACCCGTTCATCAGCACGGCACCGACGTTCTTCTCCCAACTGCGGACGGCGAACTGGTCGTGGGCGCTGCTGGGGCTGCTGGTGTCGGCGCTCACGTATGCCGGTGCGGCAGCCGCGTTATGGGCCTGCGCCGACGGCATGGTGAACTTCTGGACGCTGTCAATCGCGCAGGTGGCCAACACCTTTGCCGCCACCACCACCCCGGCGGGCGTCGGCGGTCTGGCGCTGAGCACGCGGTTCCTGCAAAAGAGCGGCTTGTCGGCGATGCGGGCCACCGCGGCGGTGGCGCTGCAGCAGTCGGTACAGGTGATCGCCCACCTGGCGCTGCTGGTGCTGTTCAGCGCCGCCGCCGGCGCCTCGATGAACCTGCGGCATTTCGTGCCGAGCGCGACACTGCTGTACCTGATCGCCGGGATCGCGCTGGGCATCGTCGGTGCGTTCCTGTTCGTGCCCACGCTGCGCAAGTGGCTGGCGACCGAGGTGCGACCGAAGCTGAACGAGGTGGTGACCGATCTGGTCAAGCTGGCCCGCGAACCGCGGCGGCTGGCCCTGATCCTGCTGGGTTGTGCGGGCACCACCCTCGGCGCGGCGCTGGCGCTGTGGGCCAGCATCGAAGCCTTCGGTGGCGGAACGACTTTCGTCGCCGTCACGGTGGTCACCATGGTCGGCGGCACGTTGGCCTCCGCCGCTCCCACGCCCGGCGGTGTCGGGGCCGTCGAGGCGGCGCTGATCGGTGGCCTGGCCGCGTTCGGGGTGCCGGCGGCGGTCGGCGTGCCCTCGGTCCTGCTGTACCGGGTGCTGACCTGCTGGCTGCCGGTCTTCGTCGGCTGGCCAGTGATGCGGTGGCTGACCAAAAACGAGATGGTCTGAGGACCTAGTTCTCGGATTCGGCCTGTGCGACCACGAGAACCGTTGAGGTGCGCACGCTTCGGCCGACGGTGGTGGTCAAATACGCCAGGTAGAAGTCCTCGGGCACCGACGGTGCGACCGAGATGGAAACGGTGACGCTGGCCGACCCGTCGGCGCGGAATTGACCCGATGCCGGCCGCACGCCGATCCCGACATCGGAGGAGGTGCCCGCGACGGTGTAACCGTCGGCGGTGTCGGTCATGCGTTGCGCATCAAGGGTGACGGTGCCCGTGCTCCCGGGCGCGATCGTGACGACGGGTTGAGCAACGTTGACGGCCACCGCCGAGCTGCCGGCCCCGAACGACGGCGGCGCATCGGATTGCGCTGTGCCCCAATGCTTGTCGGGATAGGCGGCCAGCGAGTACGCCAGTGTGCCGCCGGTGCGGATGATCGACTCGGGCAGCGACGTGTGGTCGGTGGCCTGCCCGTCGACCCTCAGGCCGCTGATGTATTTGAGGTGGTGCGGTCCCGAGGCGCCCGGCGCGAAGATCCGGATGAATTTGTTTGCCGGCAGCGCGATTTCGACACGGTCGAACAACGGCGCGCCGACGGTGAGGATCGGCGTTCCCGGGGTGGCCGGGTACAGCCCCAGCGCCGCCCACACGTACCAGCTGGCCAACGCGCCCAGGTCGTCGTTGCCCGGCTCACCGTCGGCGGTCGGGGCGAACAGCCCGCGCACCCGGTCCACGGCGTGCTGGGTCTTCCATGGTTGACCGATGTAGTTGTACAGCCACGGCACACCGAAACTCGGTTCGTTGCCGGCCCACAGGTAGGGCTGGTTGGGACCGACATTGAGCTTGTCGGTGAAGCGGTCGAGCCGGTCGGCCACGGCGGCGCGGCCGCCGAGCGCGGTCACCAGTCCCGCCACGTTGTGGGGGACCGACCAGACGTACTGTTCGGCATTGCCCTCGTCGTAGCCGACCTGGCCGAAGTTCTCCGGGGCCACCACGAACCCGGGACCGGGGCGGAAGAAGCCGGTCCAGCTGCGCGGCAAGACGTATCGCGTGGTGGGGTTGAACAGGTTCTGCCAATACTGCGCCCGGTTCGCGAATTCGGTGGCGGTCGCGGCGTCACCCAGCGAGTCGGCGAATCGGGAGATCGCGAAGTCGTCGATCGACCACTCGAGGGTGATCGACGCGTCGGCGATCCAGCCGTTGCGGCCGAACTCCAACGTGAACGGCGCATAGCCGAACCGCAGGTAGGTGCCGATGCCGCGACGCTCGACGTAACCGGCCAGGCCCACGCCGCCTTTGGTCGCCCCGTCCACCATGTAGCGCAACGCCTTTTGCGTGTCGAAGTCATTGGCGCCGAACGCATTCCAATTCACGATCAGCGGGGTCACGCTGTCCCCGCTCATCTCCCCGGTCGCGGCGTTGGCGAACGCCCAGCGCGGCAGCGCTCCACTCTGCTCGGCGTCGTTCACCAACGATTGGGCCATGTCGCTGGCCCGCTCCGGAAACAGCAACGCCTGCAGCGCCGCCAGGCACCGGTAGGTGTCCCAGTCGGAGAAGTTGGCGTACTGCGTGTGCCCGGCGGCGACCGTGTGGATGGAGCCGTCGAACCCGACGTAGCGTCCGTCGGCGTCGTTGAACATGTTGGGGTGCAACAGGGATCGATACAGGGAGGTGTAGAAGGTGCTCAGGTCGTCGACGTTGCGGCCGGCCACCGAGACGCGGGACAGCGCGGCGTTCCAGTCGCGGGACGCGGCGCCGCGAACGTCGTCGAAGCCGGCCGAGCCCTCGGCCGCCAGGTTCGCCCGGGCCCCCTCGATCCCGACGTAGGAGACCGCGGTGCGCACCTCGAGCGTCGAGCCGGCCGGGAATTCGACGTATCCGCCGGCATACGGCGCGTTGGCGCCGCGGGCGCCGGGGTAGACGGCGGTGCCGTCCCAGGACCCGTAGCCGGTGAAGGGCTGGCTGAACTTCATCGCGAAGTACACCGTGTAGGCGTTCGGTTTGTCGCAGAATCCCCCGCTGGTGGCCCAACCGGTGATCGTGGTGTTGTCCTCCCCGATCTGGATGGTCGCGCGCGAGTTGCCCGCCAACGACGAGCCCGAGCGCACCTGCAGCAGCGCGGGCCGGCCGTTGCGCGGATAACTGAAACGGCCGACGCCCGTGTGCGCGGTGGCGGTGAGTTCCGCCTTCACGCCGGTGCCGGGGAACCGCACCGCGTAATAACCGGGGACGCCTTGCTCGCTGTCGTCGTGGGCGATGCCTTCGGTGGCATTCCAGGGTTGCCGACCGATCCCGCCGGTGACCGGCAGCATCGAGATGTCGCCGAACGCAGCGCATCCCACCGACGCGTGGGTCATGCTGAAGCCAGTGGCGCGCGGGTTGTCGTAGTTGTAGCCAGCGTAGTTGCCGACGGTGTCCGGCGAGTACTGCACCATCCCGAAGGGCACCGTGGCACCGGGGAAATTGTTGATCTCCCCGACCGTCTCGCCGCCCGTCCCGGTGCCGATGAGCGTGGCGACGTGGTCGACCGGATTCGCCACGAACACCGGCGGACCGTCGTATCCCCTGGGTGGGGCCGCCGCGATGAAGACCATGAAGACAGCCGACGCCGCGATGACCGCAATGAGGGCCCGCCGCGACCGCATACCTGTCTAATACTCCGCTAACGAACCGAAAACGCCGTATTCGTGGGGCGTTTCGGCCGGCGAATTGGACAACTATTGGGGCCGCACCGAGTCGCGGGCAAAAACTCCACAAGATACCGGCAAACCGTCGAGGTTTTTCCGTTACTGTCATGCCCAGCACGGCTGGCGCTGGTACCGGCCCAATTTTCGGGAGATTGGATCGATGAAACATTTGACGCTAGCAACCATTTCCGTGGCGCTCAGTCTGGCGCTCGTCGGTTGCGGCCACGACCACAAATCCGGCGATAAAGCGTCGACTTCCACTTCGACGACGACGTCGTCTGCCACGTCGACGTCGTCGCAGACCGGCGCGCCACCCGCGGCGAAGGCCAAGTACACCATCGCCGACTACGTCAAGGACAACAACATCGCCGAGACACCCGTGCACCACGGCGACCCCGGCCCGAACGTCGACCTGCCGGTGCCCGCGGGCTGGCAGCTCAACCAGAACTCCGGCACCTCGTATGGCGGCATCGTGCAGAGCCAGCCCGCCAATCCCGCCGATCCGCCGACCGTCTCGGCGCTGTACTCCAAGCTGAGCGGCAATGTCGATCCCGCGAAGCTCATCCAATTCGCTCCGGGCGAGGTGCAGAATCTGCCCGGATACCAGGGCACCGGCAACGGCTCGGCGTCCACGCTCGGCGGCTTCCAGGCCTGGCAGGTGGGCGGCACGTACCAGCGGGGCGGCCAGACCCGGGTCATCGCGCAGAAAACCGTGGTGATCCCCAGCCAGGGCGCGGTCTACGTGCTGCAGCTCAACGCCGACGGGCTGGAAAGCGACCAGGGCCCGCTGATGGACGCCACCAACATCATCGACGACCAGACCACCATCACGGGCTGAATGGCGGGCCGCGGGGCGCGGTTGCCTCTACGGTGAACGCATGACAGAGCAGTCGTATGCGGTGGACGCCGGTCATCCACCGTCGGCGCTGATGCGTCTGGTCAATCCGGTGATGGGGTTCTTGCTGCGCAGCCCGCTGGCCGGGCTGGCCCGCAAGCAGTTCATGGTGCTGAGTTTCACCGGGCGAAAGACGGGACGCGCTTATTCAATTCCGTTGAGCGCCCATGTGATTGACGGCGAGCTGTACGCGCTGACCGGAAATCCGTGGAAGCAGAACTTCCGCGACGGCGGACCGGTCCAGGTCGTTTACGACGGCAAGACGACGGCGATGCGCGGCGAGCTCATCCGCGACCGGGCCGTCGTCTCCGACCTGCTGGTGCGCTGCGCCGAGTCCTACGGGGTCCAGCGCGCGCAGCGCATGATCGGGTTGAAGTTTCGCGACCAGCGCATCCCGACCCGCGACGAGTTCGCCGAGGCGGTCACCGGCTGCATCTGGGTGCGGTGCGGCTGAGTCCGGCGCCCTAGCACCGCACCCGCTCAGGTGGTGTCGCCGCTCTCGGGCGCGCGCAGGTGGGCGCCCCGCAGGCGCTGGTCGAATCGCGAGCGCGCGGTGATGACCTCTTTGCCCAGCGCCGAGAAGTCCTCGGCGATCCGTTGGGCGAGCAGTCCGAGCTTGGTGTTTCCCGACTGGGACAGCGTTTTGAGCATGTTGAACGCGGCGTCTTCGTCGATGCCGTAGATCAGCATCAGCATGCCCTTGGTCCGCTCGATCACGCCGCGGCGCCCGGCGATTTCGGCGACCTTCGCGCTGATGGATTCCTCGCGGCTGCGCGCGGGCGTCGGCGTGACTTCGATGTAGAAGCCGTGCGTCCCGACGACGTTGCCGTCGTCATCGCAGAATTGGTCGCCCACCACCAGGACGTGATGGATCATGCCGCCGGTGTCCACGATGCGATGCCGTGTGCTGAATGCCTGACGACGCCTGATCATGTCGTTGATGCCGTCGGTCACCTGAGGACGATCGGCCGGATGCTTGTGCGACAGCACCAGTTCCGTGGTGGGTGTCACCGTGCCGGGTTGGTACCCGTGCATGCGCTGGACCTGGTCGGACCATACCCAGCGGTGGCCTTCGAAGTAGAAGCGGAACCAGCCCACGGATTGTGGGGTGGCGCCGGCCAGCCCCCGCTCGATCGCTGCGGCTTGGCTGTCTAGATTCCAAGCCACGGCTGACGTTTCGCGTAGTGGGCGGCAGAATTTGGTAGCGATCGCAGCTGGATCGCTACCGCCCGGGCGGGAAAACCGGTACTGCACATGCAGGAGTGGGATACCCCCATGGGGGTTAGGTTACATTTTCTGACCACTGGTCATGCCCGGAATCTCAAAATTGCCGGGCGAGTAAGTTTGGCGTTCAGATCCGGCGCCGCAGGCGTTCGACGAGGGCGACCAGCTTCGCGTGGTGCGACCCGGCCCAATAGATGCGGCCGCATTGCGTGCACCGGCTGAAGTCGTCGTAGTGCTCGCGGGTCAGCGGCTCCAGCTCATCGATCACGTCCTCCTTGGCGACCGGAGCCAACATGCCGTTGCAGCGCACACACCGGCTCAGCGGCGCCAGCCGTCGCTCCAAATCGAGCCGGCGGAGCACGGCGACCGCCTGCTCCTCCGGATCGTCCGAGCGAACAAACAGGCCATGGGTGACGGCGCGGCGCTTCAACAGGCCGCGGTCGCGGGTCAGCAGGATGCGCCGCTGCGCGCCGCTGACCTCGGCCAGGGTCTGGTCATCGGCGTCGTTCGACCACCACACGTCGAACCCGAACAGCCGCAGCAACCACGCGAGCCGGCCGAGGTTGACGTCGACGACGAAGCGCGGGTCGCGCAACGGCACGGGCCGAAGCCTGCCGGTCGGGCCGATGTCGAGCGCCTCGAACACCGGATAGGCGGCGACGCGGTCCCCGGAGACCGGGCGGTAATCGAACCCCCGGGCCGCATCGTTCACCAGGATGAGGTCGACCTCGGTGTGCGGAATTCCCATCGCCTCCAACACATCTTTGACGCTCTGGTGGGGTTTGAAGGGCCGGCGCACGGTGTGCCCGCGCAACGGCGCCGCGACGAAGTCATTGAGTTCGGCGTATGCCCGAACTTCGATGTAGCCGGTCGGCTCGCTCACGCCGGTCCCGCGCCCGCGGCCGCGCGGGTTCGGGTGACGACGGGCTGCTCGAACCCGGCGTCGGCCACGGCCCGTTGCACCGCCTCGCCGACCGCATTCGCGCGCTCGTGCGGCACCAGCGCGATCACACAGCCGCCGAAGCCGCCGCCGGTCATCCGCGCGCCCAGCGCGCCCGCGCGCACCGCGGTCTCAGCGATCAGGTCGATGCGTTCGGTGGTGATGCCGAAGTCGTCACGCATGGAGGCGTGCGAGGCGGTGAAGATCCTCCCGGCTTCGGAATAGTCCGAATTACGCAGCGCCGCAACGCAATCGATGACCCTCTGGTTTTCGGTCAGCACGTGTCGGGCGCGCCGGGCGTCGGCGGGATCGCGCACGGCCGTCAGGTCGACGGGCCCACGATCGGCGGCCTCACGCAGCGAGGACGCCGACAGTTCGGCCGCCGCCCGCTCGCACGACGCGCGCCGCGCCGCGTAGTCGCCGCCGGCGTGGCTGTGGCGCTGCCGCGAGTCGATCAGCAACAGCGTGACACCCGCGGCGGCCGGGTCGAAAACCACCGGCGTGACGGTGAGGTCGGCGAAGTCGATCAGCACCGCCGTCGCGTCGCGGCCGCAGAGCGCGGCCAGCTGATCGAGCAAACCCGTTGGCGCCCCGACGTATTCGTTTTCGGCGCGCTGGGCCAGCCGGGCCTGTTCCTTGGGGTCGATGCGGACACCCGCGGCCGTGGTGATCGCGCCCAGCGCCGCGCATTCCAGCGCCGCCGACGACGACAGACCCGAGCCCATGTGCAGGTCGCTGGTGATCGACATGGCGCCGCCCGGCACCGGGTGGCCGCCCTGGCGCAGCGCCCAGATCACCCCGGCCACGTAGGCCGCCCAGCCGGCCACCTCGCCGGGAACGGTGCCGATCCGAACGCGCACCGGGGCATCGGCGCGGTCGCTGACGACGGTGATCGCGTCGTCGTCGGTGGGCGTGAACGTCGCCACGGTGCGCTGCGGTAGCGCGATGGGCAGCGCGAAACCCAGGTTGTAGTCGGTGTGTTCGCCGATCAGGTTGATCCGCCCCGGGGCGGCGTAGCGGATCGGCGTGGTCATTGCGCGAGGCCCCGCAACAGCTGGGCCACGCTTTCCGGCGTGACGTCACCGATGAAGGCATCCATCGCCGATTCGGAGGCCGCCAGGTACTTGAGCTTGGTGGCGCTGCGCCGGATGGACATCAATTCGACGTGGAAGTAACCCTCGGCCTGGGCGGCGGTGTCGGCGTACTGATGCAGCGCCGAAATGTAGGGCAGCGGCGCGGAATACAGCCGGTCGAAGCGCCTGAGCACGTCGAGGTACACGTCGACGAATGCGCAGGATTCGTCCTCGCCGAGTTCGGTCAGGTTGCGCACGAACCGGTTCGGGTAGATGTGCACCTCCACCGGCCAGCGCGCCGCGAACGGCACGAACGCGGTGAACAACTCGTTGCGCGCGATGACGCGGCTGCCGGCCTCGACCTCGCGGGCCAGCAGGTCGGCGAACAGGTTGCCGCCGTGGCGTTCTCGATGCAGACGGGCCTGCTCCAGCATGGCGGCGGTGCGCGGCGTCAGATAGGGGTAGCCGTAGATCTGACCGTGCGGGTGGGTCAACGTCACCCCGATTTCCTCGCCGCGGTTCTCGAAGCAGAACACCTGCTCGATGCCCGGCCTGGCCATCAGGTCGGCGGTGCGATGCCGCCACGCCTCGACGACCAGCCGTGCGTGCGCCGGCTCGAGCTGGGCGACGGATCCGGTGTGGTCGGCCGAAAAGCAGATCACTTCGCAGCGGCCGTGCCCGGGCGCGGCCGCAAAGCCGTCGTCGGCGGGCACGGGCGGCGAGACCGGCGACGACGGCAGCGCGCCGGACAGGCTGGGGAAGCGGTTCTCGAAGACGACGACGTCGTAATCGGGCGCGGGCACCTCACTGGTCAGCCCGGTCGGGCCCGGGCACAGCGGGCACGCCTCGGGTGGCGGCTTGTAGGTGCGGTCCTGGCGCAGCGCCGCGATGATCACCCACTGCCCGGTGGACCGGTCGAACCGCAGCTGCGACTGCGCGGAGGGCTCAGCGGCACGCGACGGCAGCGGCCGGCGATCTTCGACCGGCGCCGGGTGATGCCCCGGCAGCGCGAAGAACAGCAGCTCACGACCGTCAGCCAGCTGCGCGCGCGTCGGCTCGGTCACGATGTCGAAGACTACTTTGGTCGCCGTGGCGCGGTTCGGGTAACCATGGGGGGTAAGCGCACGAGAGGGGTCATCGGAATAACTGTTCTTTACGAACGCGCCCGCAATTGGGTGATCGGCTCCGATCCTGGCTTGCTTCGGTTGCGCATGGCGACCCGGACGACGGCCGCGCTCGGCCTCTCCCTGCTGGCGCTCTTCATCCTGACCAAGGCGACGGGACAACCCCTGACCGTCGCCCTGCTGGGCGTCGTCATCACCATGGTCGCGTCACGCTCCGTCAACGAACCCGACCCGCGCCAGCAGCGAATCACCATGGCGCTGTTGCCGTTGCCGGCCGCGGTGTCCATCACCGCCGCCGCGGTGCTGGCCCCGCACCTGGTGGCCAGTGACGTCGTGTTCGTGGCCGTGGTCTTCACCGCGGCGTACATCCGCCGCTTCGGGGCGCGGGGCAGGGCGCTGGGCATGGTCGCGTTCATGTCCTACTTCTTCACGCTGTATCTGCACGCCCGCCTCGCGGAGCTGCCCTGGATGATCGGGGCGGTCGCGGTGGGCACCGTGTGCACGTTCGTGATGAGCACCTACGTGATGCCCGATCGACCGGAGCGGGTGTTGCGCGACACCGTTCGGGCCCTGCGCGCCCGGATGGCGATCGTCATCGACACCACCGCCGAAGCGGTGCGGACGGGCCGCCTCGATGAGCGGCGGCGCCGCCGCATGCGGGCCCGCACCATCCGGCTCAACGAGACCGCCCTGTTGGTGCAGAGCCAGATCGAAGACAAGGCCGACCCCGCCACCCTGTGGCCCGGCGTCACCACCGAGCAACTGGCCCCCTGGCTGCTGGATGCCGAGCTGGCCATCGAATGGGTGGCCACCGCCGGTCGACGGGCCGCCGTCCTTGCCTGCGAGGCCCCGGACGCCATCCCCGCACCCACCCGGGCCGCGCTCGTCGACGCGCTGACCGAGCTGGCGCGAGCGATCCGGCTCCCCGAACCCGACGGGCTGCGCCGGGCCGCCGACCGCGCGCAGCGACTGCTGGACGAGCAGCGCGGCCCCGCCTCGGACCCGGCCGGCGATGACTCGGGCGCCACCGCCGTGCGGCGCCTGGCCCTGGCGATAATCAACGCCGCCACAGCGACTTCCGATGTGCGGGCGATCGTCGACCGGGCCACCACCGGCCGCCCCCTCGACGACGCCGCCACCTCCCCGGCGGCGCCCGAGGGTGACGAACCCGACGAGGCCACCGAGGAAGAGCCGTCCACCGGGCTGCCGCCGACCACCCGGCAGGCCATCCAGGTGTCGGTCGCCGCATCGTTGGCCATCGTCGTCGGCGAGCTGGTGTCGCCCGCGCGCTGGTATTGGGCGGTGATCGCCGCGTTCGTCATCTTCGCCGGCACCAACTCCTGGGGCGAAACCTTGACCAAGGGCTGGCAACGGCTGCTCGGCACGCTGCTCGGCGTGCCCTGCGGCGTGCTGGTGGCCACGTTGCTGACCGGCCACAAGACCGCCGCGCTGGCCGGCATCTTCGTGTGCCTGTTCTGCGCCTTCTACTTCATGACGGTCACCTACAGCTTGATGACGTTCTGGATCACCACGATGCTGGCGCTGCTGTACGGCCTGCTCGGCCAGTTCTCGTTCGGCGTGCTGATGCTGCGCATCGAAGAGACGGCGATCGGTGCCGTCATCGGGGCGACGGTGGCGGTCCTGGTGCTGCCGACCAACACCAGAACCGCGATCCGCATCGACACCCGGGCCTTCTTGACGAGCCTGTCCGCCCTGATCGAGGTGTCGGCCGCGACGATGTTCGGCGAGGCGGACAGCGCCAGCCCCTCGGAGCAGGCGCGTCAGGTCGGTCGCGATCTACAGCAGTTCCGGGTCACCGCCAAGCCGTTGCTGGCCGGGGTCGCCGGGCTGGCCGGCCGGCGCAGCATCCGCCGCGCGCTGCGCATCTTCACCGCCTGCGACCGGTACGGTCGAAGCCTGGCGCGCAGCGCCGAGCAGTATCGCGATCCGGTCGGGTCACCCTCGCTGGCCTCGGAACTGGCGCAAGCGTTTTCGGCGGCCGCGGACCAGACGCGGCGCAACATCGAAGCGTTGCAGGAAGCCATCGAAGGGGGCCACGCACCGACGCTGACCTCGGCGGCCGACGAACTCGACGCCGCCGAGACGGTGGCCCGGCAACAGGACGGCGACGGCCGCGATGCCATGAGCCCCGACACCCGGCGGTTCCTCACCGCCGTGCACGCCCTGCGCCAGATCGAGCGCGCCATCATCACCGCGGCCACCAATCTCGGTGGGCGCGAGAGCGTCAAGACCGCCAGTCCCGCGTCGCGCTGATCCGGTGCCTCGCAGATTTGCTAGGCGATCCGCACGCACGCGGCTAGCATCGTGCTAACCGCCACCGCCAGGGCAGCAGTCGAGGAGAAATCCGATGGCGACACCGAACCTTCCGCCGGGCTTCGATTTCACCGACCCCGACATCTACGCCCGTCGGCTTCCGGTGCAGGAGTTCGCCGAACTGCGTGCCACGCAACCCATCTGGTGGAACGAGCAGCCGCTGGATCAAGGGGGCTTCGGCGACGGCGGTTACTGGGTGGTGACCAAGCACCGCGACGTGCGCGAGGTGTCGCTGCGCAGCGATGTCTTCTCGTCGGCCACCAAGTCGATCGTGCCGCGCTACCGGGAAGACTTGGCGCAGGGGCAGATCGAGGCGGGGCGGGCGTCGATGATCATGATGGACGACCCCGAGCACAGCCGGTTGCGCAAGATCGTCTCGCGGGGCTTCACGCCTCGGGCGGTCGAGCGGCTGCGCGCCGAACTCACCGAACGCGCGCGACGCATCACCGCCGACGCCGCCGCGCACGGCTCGGGCGATTTCGTCCGGCAGGTGGCGTGCGAGCTGCCGCTGCAGGCCATTTCGGGACTGCTCGGTGTGCCGACGGAGGACTACGACAAGCTGTTCGACTGGACCAACAACATGATCGGCAGCGACGACCCGGAGTTCGCCGGCAATGACGCGCTGACGTCGGCGGGTGAATTGATGTGGTACGCCATGCAATTGGCGGCGCGCAAGGCCGAGGAACCCGGCCCGAAGGATCGCGACATCGTCACCACGCTGATCGAGGCCGATTCCGAGGAGCAGCGACTCTCCGAGGCCGAGTTCGGCATGTTCGTGGTCACCCTGGCCGTGGCCGGCAACGAGACGACCCGCAACTCGATCACCCAGGGGATGATGGCCTTCACCGACCACCCGGACCAGTGGGAGTTGTTCAAGGCACAGCGGCCGCAGACGGCGGCCGACGAGATCATCCGCTGGGCCACCCCGATCACAGCGTTCCAGCGCACCGCGATGACGGACACCGAACTCGGCGGCGTGGCCATCAAGCAGGGCCAGCGGGTGGTGCTGTTCTACCGGTCGGCGAACTTCGACGACGAGGTCTTCGACGAGCCGTTCACCTTCGACATCATGCGCAGCCCCAACCCGCACGTCGGATTCGGCGGCACCGGAGCGCATTACTGCATCGGCGCCAACCTGGCGCGCATGACGATCGATCTGATGTTCAACGCGATCGCCGACCAGATGCCCGATCTGAGGCCGGCCGGCGATCCCGAACGGTTGCGGTCGTCCTTCATCAACGGGATCAAGCACTGGCAGGTCGACTACCGCGGGACCTGCCCGGCGGGGCGCTAGCTGGGCTGGAAAGGCTGCTCTCGCTCGGTTTCCCGGCGCTCCCCCGCGGCGATGAAGTCCTCGATCAGCTCGACCACCCGATTGGGCACCTCCACCTGCGCGAAGTGGCCCACGTCGGGCAGCACCTCGAGCCGCGCGTCGGTGCGCGCTTCGTGCGCGGCGTAGGCATGCGCGACGGGAATGATGCCGTCGCGCTCCCCCCAGATGGCCATGACCGGTAACTCCTCGCGCAGCCGCAGCCGGTTGAGCGCGCTGACGGCCTGTCCGCGGTAGTCGACGACCGATCGCAGCGTCTTGAGGAACGATTGTCGCGTCTCGCCATCCGACAGCGACGAGTAGGCGCTCCACAGCTCGGCACCGCGCGGCGACTGGATGCCGGCGCTGCGCAGCCAGGACCGCAGCTTGTTGCCGACGGACAGGACGGGTGGCGGCGCGATGATCGGCAAGACCAGCTCCGCCCCGGGTGCAGAGAGCAGCCGCAGCACCCATCCCACGTCCGGGCCCAGGCCGCCGCTGCTGATCAGGATCAACCCCTTGGCGTAGTCGGGGTGCTGATAGACGAACTGCATCGCCACCCCGCCACCGAGGGAGTGACCGACGAGGGTCGCCTGGCTGACGCCGAGCTCGTCCAGGAAATCCCGCAGCCAGACCGCGAATGCGCCCAGCGAATAGTCCGTGCGGGGCTTCGCCGACTCGCCGTGGCCGAGCAGGTCCGGGGCGATGACCCGGAACTTCTTCGACAACGGCGGTATCACCGACCGCCAAGTCTCCGCGCTGCCCGCCATGCCGTGGATGAGCAGCAACACCTCGCCGTCACCCTCGTCGCGGTACGCGATGCGATCGCCGTGCAGGTCGAGAACCTTCACCTCACTCATCCGCCCTGGGTACCCGCTTTGGGCTGCCTACAGCGATGATCTAGTGCATGACCGAACCGGTTGCGACCCGCGTGGCCGTCTACCTCGACTTCGACAACATCGTGATCTCCCGATATGACCAGATTCACGGTCGGAACTCGTTTCAGCGGGACAAGGCCAAGGGCCTCGAGCAGCAATCTGAGCGGCTGGACCGGGCGACCGTGGACGTCGGCGCGATCCTCGACTTCGCGTCGTCCTTCGGGACCCTGGTGCTCACCCGGGCCTACGCGGACTGGTCGGCGGATATCAACGCCGGGTACCGCGGACAGTTGGTGGGCCGCGCGGTCGACCTGGTGCAGCTGTTCCCGGCGGCGGCGTACGGCAAGAACGGCGCCGACATCCGGTTGGCGGTCGACGCAGTCGAGGACATGTTCCGGCTGCCCGACCTGACCCACGTGGTGATCGTGGCCGGTGACTCCGACTACATTCCGTTGGCCCAGCGCTGCAAGAGGCTGGGCCGGTACGTGGTGGGCATCGGGGTGGCCGGCGCGTCGAGCCGGGCGCTGGCGGCGGCCTGCGACGAGTTCGTCATCTACGACGCGCTGCCCGGCGTTCCGGTGCCCGCCGACGCGGGATCGGCCAAGCCGAAGAAAGCGGCCGGCCGCGGCAAGTCGGCCCAGCCCGAGGAAGCCGACGAGCCCGAGGAGCAGCCCGACCCGCAGGCCGCCGCGACCGCGCTGCTCACCCGCGCGCTGCGGATCGGCCTGGAGAAAGACGACGTCGAGTGGCTGCACAACTCCGCGGTGAAGGCCCAGATGAAGCGGATGGACCCGTCGTTCAGCGAAAGATCCCTGGGATTCCGCTCGTTCAGCGATTTCCTGCGGTCGCGGTCCGACGTCGTCGAGCTGGACGAGACCTCGACGACGCGGACGGTGCGGCTGCGCGCGCAGGATTGAGGATCGCGACCCGCGCGATGCCGCCATGCATTTCCCGTTGGATGTATGGCGCTTCGTCCATCAGTGCGCCGATATCGTTGACACCCCTGGGCACCGGCCATACATTATTCGAAAGTCGTCCGCACGTTGTGCGGAACCAAGGAGACCGTCATGACCGTCGGTGCCGCTCCCCCAAGCGTTTTCGAGGCCGACCTGCCGACGCTGTCCTACGACCCCGAGGAAACGCCCGCCCAGGTCTACCCGCGACTGCGCGAGGCGCAGCGGCGGGCCCCCGTCGCGCTGGGACCGCACGGGCCCGAGGTGCTCTCCTATCACCTGGTCCGTTCCGTGCTTCGCGATCCCCGATTCCAGATCCCGCCCGGCATCAACCTGCTCGCCCAGGGCATCGACTCGGGGCCGCTGTGGGACAAGGTGGCCAACAGCCTGCTGTGCCTCGAGGGTGACGCGCACCATCGGCTGCGCAGCCTGTGCTCCAAGGCCTTCACCCCGCGCACGGTCGCGCGCCTGCACGACACCATGGTCGGGGTGCTCAACGAGCTGGTCGCCCGGGTGGCGGCCGCGGGCCGCTGCGACGTCGTCACCGATATCGCCCGCCCGTACCCCGTTCCGATCATCTGCGCGCTGCTCGGCGCGCCCCGCGAGGACTGGGAACAGTTTTCGTTGTGGGCCGACGACGTGTTCAAGGCCTTCAGCTTCACCGTCGACCTGCGCGCGGTCGAGCCGGTCGTGATGCGCGCGTGGCGCCAGCTCGACGACTACGTCGACGAGATGGTCGCCCGGCGGCGGCACAGCTTGACCGATGACCTGCTCTCCGACCTGATCCGCGCCGAGGACGAGGGCGACCGCCTCGACGCCGCCGAGCTGCGCATGTTGGCGGGCGGACTGCTGCTGGCGGGGACGGACACCACCCGCAACCAGGTGGCTGCCTCGGTGCAGGTCCTGTGTGAACATCCTGACCAGTGGGAGCTGCTGCAGCAGCGTCCCGAGCTGGCGATGCGTGCCGTCGAGGAGACCATGCGGCACTCGCCGATCGCCTGCGGCACGCTGCGGCTGGTGGTCGAGGACGCCGAGCTCGACGGCTACTCGTTTCCCGCCGGCACCGCCGTACTGGTGAATACCTTTGCCGCCAACCGTGATCCGGTGGTGTACGACGACCCCGACCGGGTCGACATCACCCGCGCGGCGCCGCCGCCCATCCTGACGTTCGGCGGCGGGGTGCACTACTGCCTGGGCGCGAACCTGGCCAGGCGCGAGATCGCCGAAGCGCTGAACGTCCTGGCGAACGGGCTGCGCCACCCGCGCATCGCCGGACCGGCACCGTGGAAGCCGATGGTGAGCCTGAGCGGTCCCAAGAGCCTGCCCATCGAGTTCGACCGGTAACCATCGGCCCCTTCCGCCGGGCGCAGGTTGTGACAAAGCGCGCCATACGCCCGAGTCGCGGCCGCATCGGGGCGGCTTTACGCTGCTTGGTTACACGAACGTAATGGGGGTTTTCGATGCGTGCAGCCTGGGCGCGTGCCCGGTGGCGGCGCCGGTCGCGCTACCGGCGCGCCGCGGTCGCGTCGGCGGCCTGCCTGGCGTTGGCCTCCTGTTCGGAAACCGCGGCGCCGCCCCCGCTCACCGCCACCACCTCCACATCCGTCTCCAAGACCAGCACCCGCGCGGCGGCCCCGCCCGCACCGATCACCGGGCCGCTGGAAAAGGACTGGAAAAGTTACGGCGGCACGGCCTATTTCGGCTGCCCGGAGAAATTCTCGGCCGGCAAATCGGCGCTCGAGGACATCCGGCCGAAAATCTTCGACCCGAAGACCGGGCAATACGTCGCGCCCGCCATCCCCACCGTGCCGGCCGGGGAGAGCCTCATCGGCGGCATGTGCGCGCTGACCGGCACGGCCGACGACATGAAGGTCGTCTATCTCGTCGCCACCACCGGGCCGGCGCAGCCACCCGCGCCCGCAGCCACCAAAACCACCGCGTACGTCTACGACTCCAAATCGGGCCAGCAGGTCGCCACCAAGGAGCTGCAGCCGCCGTCGCTCGACCTGAAGCCGACCGCACCCAAGGACTGGGGACTGGGATCGACCGCCTCCGGCGTGGCGTGGCTGAACGCCTTCACCGACGGCCACGGCGCCGCGTCGCCGCCGCGCACCGTCGTGCTGTCCGGCGGTGACCTGTCGACGATCTGGACCGATCCGCAGCCCGGCCGGGTCTGGCAGGACGTGCTCGCGTTCCAGCGCAACACCGAACCCGGCAAGACATCCGGCGCCGAGTTGCGCCGGCCCAGCGGGGAGGCGATCTTTCAGGACAACGACGTGCAGTCCGTCGACGCCGAATTGACCGACGGGCCGAACAAACTGGTGAAGCTCACGCACTGGGATTCGTATAACCCCCCGGCGCTGTCGACGATGTTCTACGACCTCAACGCCAAGTCCATCATCAAGATCGGTGATTCGGACCGGATTTCCGGCGGTGGGCTGAGCGCGGCGCTGTCCGACGGGAAGCTGTTCGTCGACGGCCACGGTTCGGACACTTCGCAATTCGGCTTCGGCGTCTGGAATCTGCGCACCCAACAATGGGACTTCCAAAAGAGCCGCGACGACGCCAAGAAGCTGTCGGTCTCCAAGCTGGCGTTCTTCGAAGACCACCTCTACATCACCGGCACCGGCGGGACGAATTCCGTGATCGCCTTGCCCGCAACCGATCCCGTCGCACCCAACTGGGCGCTACGCCCGTTCGAGCGGATCTCCGGATGGACGCTGGTGTGTCGCGGTGAGACGGCGCCGGGCGCCAACGGCGAGTGCAAGGAAATCGTCATGGTGCAAGACCAGGACGGCCACTACCCCGGGCCCTGGTTCTGACGTTCGGTCGCGCACTAGAACAGGCCGAGGGCCTGCGGCACCATGTACAGACCGAAGCCGATGGTCACGAAACACAGTGCGCGGGTGACGTATTTGTGCAGCCCCCGCATGCGCCACCGCTCGGGCAACGCCCTGGCCTCCAGCGCCAGCAGCAGGCCCAGCACGATCGGCAGCAACAGCGCGTTCATGACCTCGACGTCGACCGCCAGGTTGACCAGGTCGACACTGGCCAACACCAGCACCGCGCCCACGATGTGGGCGAGCGCGTAGGTGACGTAGAACTTGGCGGTCGCACGGTTGGGCCGCTCGTTGAGCGTGTGCTTCCAGCCGAACACCTCCGCGAGCCCCCAGGCCCCGGCCAGCGAGGCCACGATGGCGGCCACCAGCGCCGCGCCCAGCATGCCCAGGCCGAACAGCACCGTCCCGCCGACGTGGCCCAGATAGGGCGTCAGCGATTGGGCGATCTGGCCGACGGTTTCCAGCTCCGCCCCGCCGCCGTGTTTTCCGATGGTCCCAATAGTGGAAGCCATCGTGATCACCACCGCGATCATGATCAGCTGGGTCAGCACCGCGCCGAACGCGGTGTCGTAGCGAGCCTGTCGAATCGTGCTCTCCGACAAGCGCTTATCGACGACCGCGCCCTGCTGGTAGAAGATCATCCACGGCATGATGACCGCGCCGACGTTGGCCGCGACCAACAGCAGGTACGACGAGTTGCCCAGCGGCATCGACGACAGACCGTCCACCAGCGCCCTCGGATCGGGCCGGGCCATCACCATGGCCACCAGGAACGCCAGCTCGGCCGCGCCGACGACGAGGCCGATGCGTTCGACGCGCCGGTAGCTGCCGGTCAGCGCCAGCCCCAGCAGGGCGGCGGTGGCGACCGGAATGCTCACCCAGCGCGAGACGCCGAACAGTTCGCCGACCCCGGCGACGCCGGCGAACTCGGTCAGCAGCGCCCCGATCGCGGAGGCGAACAGCGTGAAGGCCGACAGCCACGCCCAGCCGCGGCCGAACCGCTCCCGGATCAGCGAGCCGTGGCCGCGTCCGGTGACGATGCCGAGCCGCACGGTCATCTCCTGCACGACGTAGAGGACCGGCATCAGGATCAGCTGCGGCAGCACCATCCGGTAGCCCCACTGGGCCCCGGACTGCGACGCGGTGATGAGCGAGCCCGCGTCGGTGTCGGCGAGCATCACCACCAGGCCGGGCCCCCACACCGAGAGCAGTCCCCACCGTAGCCACCGGCCACGGGTTCGCAGCGATACCGGCGGCCGGTCGCCGAATCCGTCGGCCACCGGTTGCGTGGTTGTCTCGGTCACCCGGCGATGATAACTAAGGGTCGCCTAACCGCGGGCGTTATCCCGGAGAGCGCCATTGACCGAAAACGCACAACCATTCTCGAAAATGCGATAGGCCTTCTCGAAAAGCGAGAGTACGTTACCCAGGTATGCAAACGGTGCGTAGCTTCTGCCGCGTCTGCACCTCGGTCTGCGGCATCCTCGTCGACGTCGACGGCGACGAGGTGGTCCGCGTCCGCGGCGATCAGGACCATCCCTTCTCGCACGGCTACACCTGCCCCAAGGGCCGCGCGCTGCCGCAGCTGCACCACCACCCCGATCGGCTCGAGCGTCCGCGGATGCGGGTGGACGGGCGGTTGCAGGACGCCACCTGGGACGCCTGCCTGGACGACCTGGGCACCCGGCTGAAGGAGATCATCGATCGGCACGGACCGGCGTCGGTCGCGTTCTACTTCTCCACCATGGAAAGCGCCGGCTTCCGGATGGCCGAGGCCCTGCACGCCGCGATCGGCACGCCGGCCAAGTTCAGCCCGCTGACCATCGACGGCACCGCCAAGCCGCTGGTCTCGGATCTAGTCGGCGGGTTCATGGGGCTGTCCGGCCGCACCGACCTGGACAACGCCGACTTCCTTTTGCTGGTTGGCGTCAATCCCGTTGTGTCGCATGGCCATGCGATCTCGATGCCCAACCCGACCGGCACGGTGCGCGAAATCGCCCGGCGCGGTCAGGTGTGGGTGATCGACCCGCGCCGCACCGAGACCGCCCGGCTGGCCACCGCCCATCTGGCGCCGCGGCCCAGCACCGACCACGCGGTGCTGGCCTATCTGGTACGCGAAATCCTGTGCGACGGAATGAAATCCGATGTACCGGTGCAGGGCATCGACGCGCTGTCCGCCGCGGTGGCGCCGTTCACCCTCGAGCACACCGCAGCGCTGGCCGATGTCGCGGAAGCCGACCTGCTCCGGCTGTGCGAGGCGGTGCGCGCCGCCGAGTGCGTCGCGGTGGAAACCGGCACCGGTGTCACCATGACGGCCGAACGCGCCAACGTCACGCAGTGGCTCGCGTGGGTGCTGATGATCCTCACCGGCGCGATGAACCGGCCCGGCGGGACGTGGTTTCATCCCGGATTCGCTTACCAGCTGGAGACTTTCGGCGAGTTCCTGCCCGTCACGCCGATCGAGGGTGTCTTCGGTCCCGGTCCGCGCAGCCGCCCCGAGGCGCAGGCCTTCATCAACGAGTGGCCGTGCGCGGTGTTGCCCGACGAAATCGCCGCCGGCAACATCCGCGCGCTGATCAACGTCGGCGGCAGTCTGGTCACCTCGTTCCCCGAGACGGGCAAGCTGATTCCGGCCCTGCAGAACCTCGAGGTGTTCGCCACCACCGAGATCATCAACAACGAGACCACCGAACTGGCCACCCACGTCCTGCCCACCAAGGATCCGCTGGAGCGGCCCGACATCACCATCCACGACATCCTGAGTTCGCATGTGTCGGTGCAGTACAGCCCGGCCGTCGTGGCCCCGGTCGGCGAGCGGCGCTCGATGTGGTGGGTGTTCGCCGAGCTCGGCCGGCGGCTCGGCTATGACCTCGGCAATCTCGGGAACCCCGACACCAGCACCGACGACGACGTGCTGGCCGTCCTATTGGCAGGCGCGCGAACGGGTTTCGAGGAGGTAGCGGCGGCGGGTTGGGCCGAGGCTCCGCGCGAGTTACCGGCGGCCTGGGTCGACGAACATGTCGCGCGGATGGGGGGCTGGCGGCTGGCGCCGCCGCTGCTGGTCGACCAGCTCGCCGCGCTGGAACCGCCCGCACCCCTGGTGATGGTGCCGCGCCGGCAGCGCCGAAAGCTCAACGGGCAGCTGGACTTTCTCGGTGAGGCGCCCGAGATCCTCATCCATCCCGACGACGGCGCAGCGGCCGGGGTCATAACCGGCCAGAGGGTGACCGTCCGCAGCACGAGCGGAGAACTGACCGGCATCGCAAAGGTCGACGACTCCATCCGGCGCGGAGCGGTGTCGATCCCGCACGGCCACCACGTCGCCAACGTCAACCGCCTGACCAACAAGGACGATATCGATGTGGTGACCGGCATGGTGCGCTACTCCGGCATTCCCGTGAGCCTGCACCCCGCCTAGGCGGACAGATCCCTGGCTCTGCTTGGTGACGTCGGGCAGTCGGCGCAGGCAGACAGTTTGTGACGCAACAGCTTGCGGATAATCAAGCATCGAGGGTTCAGTCGATTAGATGGGCGGGCAATCGGTGACGGTGATCATTTCCCGCGTGGCCAACGCGCTGATCGCCGATGTCGACGTCACGGTACCGACGACGTCGATCAATAGACGGGTCCTGGACCGTTACCGCCGCCGCCACGGTGGTCTGTGGGTCGGCGGCCGGCTCACCGTTACCGAGACCGATGTTCAGTTCCACGCCAACGCCCTCAACCGCTCGATCCAGTCGGGACAACTGGACATCATCGTCGGCCTCCGCTCGGTCGAATCCGTCGAACTATTGCCAGGCGTTCTCACCAAAATCATCGCCATACACACCGGTGACCGGGTGACCAAATTCCGCTGCTTCGGGGCGGCGAAGGTCGCGGACCGAATTCGCGCTGCAGCGTCTTCCGCGGGCGCTTGAACTGGCTCCGGTCAGGTCTTGCACCGCTCGATGAATCGGCAGACGAGGAAGTCATCTGCACCACAGATCACCGCGTCGGCTGTCCGATGTGCCCAGTCGTGACAGGGTGTCGTGGGCCGCGATCATGTCGATGCTGCGCGGTGAGATGTCAGTGTCGCCCGGCCGTACCGACAACGTGGCCGCAACGGCTCTCGGTGAACGTCATCAGAAGACCGCATCGGCTAGGCGGTCGACCTGGTCGATCTCGGCGACACACGGATGGAAGATGACTCCGTCGAAACCTAGGTCGCGGTAGGCGCGCACGGTCTCGATCGCCTCGTCCGCCGAGCTGAGCATGTCGGCGACGTTGAGGGCGGCGAAGTCAGGCTTGAAGCCGTAGTAGCGCTGCAGATGGGAGCGACCCATAGCGATGGTGTCGGCATCGCCGAAAGCGAAGTTGACGCTGGCCGCAAGCCACGGGCGTCCCGCGCGGCCCGCCTCCGCCCATGCCACCCGCACCCGATCGGCCAGCGCAGACTGGTTGGCGTAGTCACGCAACGCCCCTGCGGTCCAGCCGTCACCGATCGCGGCCGCGCGGCTGATCGTCGCGTCCGCTCGCCCGCCGAACAGGATCGGAATCCGCACGGGCGCAGGGGTCAGCGGCTTATCGCCCGTCACGGTGTGGGCGTCACACGTTGCGCGCACCACGGCCACGGTCTCGTCGAGGATGCGCCCGCGCCGGCGATAGTCCACGCCGACAGCGGTGTAGTCATCGGGTCGGCTGCCGATGCCCAGGCCGAGGGTGAGCCGCCCACCGGATGCGGCGGCAAGGGTGGCGACTTGCTTGGCCAGCGGCACCGCGGGGTACAGCGGAGCCAGCAGCACGTTGGTCGTCAGGCCGATGTTTGTGGTCGCGCCCGCGGCTACAGACATCGCGACCAGCGAGTCGAGGCTTTCGTAGACCAGCCGGTCTATGGCGGCTAGTGCCGCGAAACCGCGCCGTTCGGCTCGACGCGCCCACTCGGCGGTCAACGGCCCGGGCACGTGTGCGATATGGCTGGGCAGTCCGATTCCAATGTGCATGGCGATATCGCTCCTTATGAGTTGATTGCCGCAAAGACGTCGTCGTAGTTGCCGTCGCGGGCGGCGAATCGCACGTGTTTGGCGGCATCGACCACGATCTCTGCGGCGTCAGGCCGGCCGTGCAACAGCGAAAATGCCTCGGCGACAAAGGCGTTGACCGACATCGTGGCCGCGCCATCGCCCCGTTCGGCAAGCATGTCGGTCTGGACCCGCGGCGGGATGATCTCAATGACCTGGACCCGGGTGTGACGCAATTGGTGGCGCAACGACTGGGTGTAGGCGTGCAAGCCCGCTTTGGTCGCTGAGTAGCTCGGCGCGTCCGCTCTGGGGACGAACGCTAAAGCGGAGGTGATGTTGGCGATTGCGGCGTGCTGCTGGGAGAGCAGCGTGCGTAGCAGTGCCGCCGTGAGCCGTATCGGGCCCAGCAGGTTGACCGCGACCGTCTGCTCGGCGATGTCCGCCGAGGTGGTTAGCAGGTCCTCGGAGCGCATCACCCCCGCGTTGTTGATCAGGATGTTCAGACCGGGGTGGCTGCCGGTCAGCTCAGCGGCCAACCGGTTGATGCTGTCCGGCTCCGCCAGGTCCAAGTGGCGGTATTCGATGCCCGGGTTGGCATCGGCGACGGCCTGCAGCACGCCGCGACGGCGTCCGGCGATCACGACCTGGTTGCCGGCTCGGTGCAGGGTTTCGGCCAGGCCGCGACCGATTCCGGTGCCGCCACCGGTGACCAAAATGGTGTTTCCTGTCGGCTTCATGGACTTCAGGCTCGCAGCGACGGCGGTGAACTTGCGATCGTTGCGGCGAAATTGTGCAGAAGTCCTCACCCAGACCGCGATCGACGCATACTTTTCGTTGTGCTTGACGACTTAGACGCGCAGATTCTGCATGCCCTGCAGCTGGCTCCTCGGGTGTCGTTTCGCCGGATCGCCACCGTCGTCGAAGCCACTGAGCAAACGGTCGCGCGTCGCTACCATCGGCTGCGCCGCGACGGCGTGGTGCGCGTTGTCGGGCTGGAGAACCGGTGGATCGATGGGGAGGGGAGTTGGGTGTGCCGGATGCGCGCCGCACCCGAACGCATCCAGCAGCTGGCCGACGCCTTGGTGCGCCGGCCAGACGTGTCTCATGCCAACGTGCTGGCGGGATGGACCGACCTGGTTTGCGTCATCCGTGCGCCGGTGGGTGACACCCGGGAGGATCTCCTGAAGCTACTCCCGCGAACAGCCTCGGTCACCGACATCACCATCGACCTGCTGCTGCATTCGTTCGGGCAGCCTCACAGTGCACCGTGGACCGGTTACGGCCGCACCCTCACCGACCGGCAGGCCGCAGCGATCCTGGCGGAGCGAACCGGTCGGATGCCCGGCGCTCAGCGGTGCTCGCCCACTGCCGCGGACCGCCCGATCTTCGAGGCGCTCGCCGAGGACGGCCGGACGTCGCAACCGAAACTCGCCGCACGCGCCGGCTGGTCGGTGGCCAGAGTGGGCCGGCGACTCGGGGCGCTGGAAGCCGGCGGCGCCCTGCTCTTCGACGTCGACGTGTTACCGGAACGACTCGGCCACCAGCTCAGCGCGATGCTGTGGCTGACAGTAGCGCCCCGCGACATCCAATCCGTGGGCGAGCGCATCGCTGCGCACCACCACATCGCCTTCGCCGGCGCCATTAGTGGGACCAAAAACCTTGTGGCGATTGCGATCTGCCGGGACATCGATGATCTGTACCGGTACCTCAGTGAGCAACTCGGACAGATCGCGGAAATTCTCAGTTACGAGGTCAACATCCGCACTCAACGCCTCAAGCAGCACGGATCGCTGGTGGCCCAAGGAAGGCTGATCAACTCCCGCCCCTTCCGCACTGGGCGGTGAGCCGCCCCGGCGCGGCGCGCCGTCGAATGAAGCACGGCTGCACCTTCAGCCCTGCTCGCGGACAACCCTTTTCGCTCCGAAGGCGACGAGCGCGGTGCAGATCACCAGCACGCCGGTGGCCGCGGCTTCGGCGATCAACGAGCCGGAGTTCAGCACTTGCCGGTCCGGCACCAGGGAAATGCCCATCTCGTTCTTGGCGTCGCCGGCTAGTACCGCCGGATAGACCAGGCACACGACGGCGGTGACGAACGCGACGACCGCGCATCCACATGCGACGAGCCCGAGCACGCGCACTCGGGCCGCGCCCAGGACCGCGGCGCCGGCCGCGAGGGAGGCGATCAACACGACCCATCCCGGCACGCTGTCCACCATGCCGGCGAGCAGATGGCCGTATTCCTGCCTGTCCTCGCCGACGTAGACGCCCAGGCCATTCCACCGAATGGGCAATCCCAGCCGGCTGACGTCGACCCAGGGCAGCAGTGTCAATGCGGCTGATGCGATGGCCGCCGCGACGGCCACCACGGTGATCACCTTGGTACGCAGCATGTTTCCTTTCGATCGGCCGGCCGGGACGAATTTCGCGCCGGCCACTCAGGGTAGGCGGGATGGCCCGTCACGCAAAGGGCGAGTTAACCCCCGAGGTCAGGGGTACCCCACCGGGCATGGGGTGGGTAACCGAGCACGCGGTCGCGATCTTCTCGGCTTTGCTTTCGGCGTTCTGGGCTGCGGTGGGAATCGTCGTTCGGCAGCGCGCGACCCACCGGGTTCCCGGTGATGAGGCCATGTCCGCCACGATGGCGACGACGCTGGTTCGCCAACCGCTGTGGTGGGCCGGGACGTTTGCCGCGGTTGCCGGCTACGCGTTCCAGGCCGTGGCGCTGGCCCACGGCTCGCTGCTGTTGGTCCAGCCGTTGTTGGTGTCGTCGCTGCTGTTCGCGCTGCCGCTGAGCGCGGCGCTGTGCCACCAGCGCATCAGCGGGCCCCAGTGGGGGTGGGCGATGCTGCTGACGGCGGCGCTGGCGGTTTTCCTGCTGGTGGGCGAGCCCCGGGAAGGGCATAGCCGCCCCCCGATACCGGCGTGGACGCTGGCGCTGCTGATCACGGTCCCCGCGGTGATCGCCTGCGTCGTCGCCGCGCACCGCGCCGCGGGCCGGATGCGAGCGTCACTGCTGGGTGTCGCCGTGGCGGTCCTGCTCGGCATGATCGCCGTGGTGACCAAGGTCTGCACCCACCGCTTCGCGATGGGCGGCTGGCATGCGCTCTTGACCGTCCCGGCCCCGTACGTGCTGGTCGGACTCGCGGTGACGGTCACGGTAGTGCAGAACTCCGCGTTTCACGCCGGCGCGCTGCAGGCGTCGGTGCCGATCATGCTGGTGGGCGAACCGGTGGTCGCCGTCCTGCTCGGCGTGGTGGTGCTCGGCGAGCACTTGGCGGTGGGCGGCGCTAGCGCGCTCGTCCTCGTCCTCGCGGTGGTGGCCATGGGGGCGGCCACCGTCGCGCTCGGCCGCAGCCAGGCCATCGAAAACGGCGGCGTCGCGGGCGAGGCGCCCACCGCAGCGCCGGAGCGTGACGAGGCCGCGCTGACGGCGGTCGGGGTAAGCCCGCGCGGCGGGCGTTACGCCAACTGATCCTGGGGTATCGGTTCGGGCAGCGTGTTCGCTTTGGTGGTCATGTCTTTGCATTCGCCGTAGATGGTGATCGACCCGCCGGAATTCTGCACCGGCGAGTAAGGATCGAAGACCGCCGTAACCCCTTGTTTGCTGACCGCGGAGCCGTGCGTGCGGAAGTCTCCCGGCCCGCCCCAGCCGTGTTGTTTCAGGGTCGCAACCATCTGCTCGATCTCGGCTCGGGATGCTTCCAGGGTGGGCGCGTGGTCGTAGGCGATGCCGACGATTCCCCGGAAGGGCGCCACAGCCTGGTCGTTACAGGAGTCGCGGCTGAAATGCGCCGACACGCCTTTGAGTCCCAGCGTGGTGGCGATCTCTCGCGCCGCATTGACCACTTGGGCCCTGGATTGTTCGGGAGTCATCGGGTTGGGCACCCCTTCGCTCAGATTCCTTACGCTGCTGCAGGATTGAAGCGCGAGGGTCAGCACCCCCGCCGCGGCGAGGGCAAGCAACCACCGCCAGGTGGCGCTGCTGATTCCCCTTAAGGTGTTCATGGCTGTTCTCAATGGTAGTGGCCTCCTGTCGGGCGTCGAAGTGCCTCCGGGTCGAATTCATCGGGGAGCCAGTAACTGCCGCGGTGCTGTGCGGTCATATTGTCGTGTTCTAGTGCGTCACCGTGACCGGATGCGATGTCGGCGATGCTGAACAACGATTCGTTCCCGGGCGTGAAGTAGGAGCTGTGGTCCTTCAGCGGGAAGGTCAGCCCCGGCGCTTCGGCCTTGAACCGTGTCGAACCCCAGCCTTCGACGGCCGGGTCGCTACCGAGCCCGACCGTGACTCCGGTTCCGGGCAGGTGTCCCTGGATGCCGCCGAGGTGGGTGATCGGGTCGGTGGATGCGGCGCCGACATAGACGTGTCCGCCTTCGGGAAGGTGGAAGTCGCCGGCGTTATGGGCAAGGTCGGTTCCTGGACAGCCCACCAGGACAACGTCATTGGCGTGCATCCCGGATCCCGCCGCGGCGTCGGCCACCGTAGTGGAGCCGTAGGAATGACCCACCACGGTCACGTGTGAGTTGCCCGGTTGGTGAGTCACGCCGAGCGCGTTGACATCCCCGGCCAGTAGGCCTCCTCCGTTTCTGGCGAGCGTCGTCTGCCCGATCTGGGGATCTAATGCGCTGTCTGGGGCGTGATACCCCATCCACACCAGAACCGAATTCGATTTGTTCGGATCGGCCCGTTGCGCTTCGTTGTAGATGTTTCGTCCGTCCGTGTGACTCAGATAGCCGTCGCGCACGCTGCTGCCCGTTCCCGGTACGAGCACGGTGGTGTTGTCGGCCTTGTCGGGGTTGCCGATGGCGATGGCTTCCCTGCCCCGACCGTCGAACGCTTCGGGATCGTAGGTCTGCAGGAACACCGGGTTCTTGCTGCCATCGGGGTTCGTCCCGTTCGTGTTGAGGCCGTCGCGTGTCTTGAGCGCGTTGTTGTAACGGGTGATGGCCGACGGCGACAGGCCGTACAGCTCCGGATGCTGGGTCACCTGGTCAACACCGACATGGGCTCGGTCAGCGGCGCTTTGCACGCGGGCGATGTCGTCGTTCATCACCGCCTGGTTGACCGTGTCCCGGCTCACGGTCTCAATGCCGTTGAGGTTGCCCAACTCCGGCGGATGCTGCGCGAGCAACTGATCGCGCTGTTCCTGACTGAGGGAATTCCACCACCGCTTGACGTCTTCGGGTTTGGTGTTCGGTGGCGGGATGTGAATCTGTTCGGGTTTGTCCTGGGCGTCCGCCGGCGCAAGCGGCTTGGGGTCATACCCGTCAGCACGCAGATTTCCCAGCGAGTTCTGCAGCGTGGCCGAATAGTCGTTGCGTATCGAGTTCAGCTGGTTGAGAGCGACTTTGGTGTCGTTGACGGCGGACGTTTTGATGGCATCGATGATGGCGTGCAGTTCCCGCTGGGTCTGCGCGTCAGGGTGGTCCCGCAGATCCTGCTCCGCCAGATCGATCAGATGGTCGAGCTGCTCCAATTGCCCTTCCAATTGGGCGATCTCGCGGGCTCCCGCCTGTTGCGCGCCGGCCAACGAGGCGGCGATGTTCTCCAGGTCTGCGCCGATTTTGGGCAACTGTTCGGATTGCGCGCCAAGCGATTTGACGGTGCGCTGCACTTCAGCGGAGTCGTTGATCGGGCTGCCGCCGTCCTGATGGTTCCAGGCGGCGTTGAAGCGTTGCTGCGCCTGCGCGAATGCGTGGTCGGCCTCGGCCGTGTGGCGGCCCGCCCCATGGAAGGCTTCCGCCAGACGCGCGATCTGGGCCGGGTTACCGGCCTGCAGGGTTCGGTTGATCGCCCACGGGTCGCCGCCGGCCCCCGCGATCAGCTCCGCGATGGTGAGATGCTTCAACTGCATCGCATGTCCGTACCGCGCACGGGAGAAAGATTACCGCCGCCAGGTTGTCGATCAATTCACCTTCGGCTGCGAGCGTCACTTTGGATGCCAAGGGATTTCGCCATGAGACGATTCGTGAACCCGACGATCAAAAGGACTCGAAAACGCGAGCGCGACAAGGCAATCCAGGTCAGGAGCACAGCAGCAGGACACCCTCCCGGTGGACTTGGAGTTGGAGGAAGTACCGGGAGGGTGCCTGGCTTTTGTCGACGGTGGTCACCTGGCGCGTGAGTCGCCCTCCACGACGAATAAGAGCCGATCGACGAAGGCGAGATCGTCGGCCAGCTTTTCGATCAGCTCCGCGGCGCGAGCCTGCCGGACCCCGGCCAGGCGATCGTGCGCGGACACGGCCGACTCACGGGCGGCGAGGATGGCGGTACGGCATTGGCGTAACGCGCCGAGAGCGTCGGGAGAACCAGCCATGATCGCCCCCTGGGTGATGCTGTGCTGGATGAATTCCCCCCAGCACGCCCGGCGACACCGGCTTGACCGAATTGTTACAACTTGTCTTGTATTAATTGCGCACGTGTCGCACAGCGGGCGCCGGCGGCGAGCGTGGACTACGCACGGCGCCGGCCGAAAACAGGCTTGGTGGCAGGTACAGGATTCGAACCTGTGAAGCTTTCGCGACGGATTTACAGTCCGCTCCCATTGGCCGCTCGGGCAACCTGCCGCCAGACAGGTTACAACGAGCGAGTAGACAAAGCACAAACGCCTATCACCGGATGAAGGGACGGAATGCATGGCGGACTCATCGTTCGACATCGTCAGCAAAGTGGATCGCCAGGAGGTCGACAACGCGCTCAACCAGGCCGCCAAGGAGCTGGCCACCCGCTTCGACTTCCGCGGCACCGACACCACAATCGCCTGGAAGGGCGACGAGGCTATTGAGCTGACCTCGTCCACCGAGGAACGCGTCAAGGCGGCCGTGGACGTCTTCAAGGAGAAGCTGATCCGCCGGGACATCTCGATGAAGGCCTTCGACGCCGGCGAACCGCAGGCCTCGGGCAAGACCTACAAGATCAACGGCTCCCTCAAGCAGGGCATCAGCAGCGAGAACGCCAAGAAGATCACCAAGCTGATCCGTGACGACGGCCCCAAGTCCGTCAAGACGCAGATCCAGGGCGAGGAAATCCGGGTCACCAGCAAAAAGCGTGACGACCTGCAGGCCGTCCAGGCGCTGCTCAAGCAGGCCGACCTGGACGTGGCGCTGCAGTTCGTCAACTACCGCTGACCGGCCCGGCGCGTTTTCCCGGTTCCTAGCCCGACCAACCGGTGGGTCTCTAGGCTAGTGACGAGTCCCACAATTTGAGCGAGGTTCGCGATGACCGTGACTCCCCAGCAAGCCGCCGACGGTGGTGCGACCGAGGCCGGGTACACCGACGTGATCATCGTCGGTGCCGGCATCTCCGGCATCGACGCGGCCTATCGGATCACCGAGCGCAATCCGCACCTGACCTACACCGTCCTGGAGCGGCGAGCGCAGATCGGCGGGACGTGGGACCTGTTCCGCTACCCCGGGGTGCGCTCGGACAGCAGCATCTTCACGCTGTCCTTCCCGTTCGAGCCGTGGATCCGCAAAGAGGGCGTGGCCGACGGCGTGCACATCCGCGAGTACCTGGCCGCCACCGCGCGCAAGTACGGCATCGATCGGCACATCCGGTTCAACAGCTATGTGCGGTCGGCCGACTGGGACTCGGCGACCGACACCTGGACGGTCACCGTCGAACAGGACGGGGCGCGCAAGCTCTACCGCGGGCGCTTCCTGTTCTTCGGCAGCGGCTACTACAACTACGACGAGGGCTACACGCCCGACTTCCCGGGCATCGAAGAGTTCCAGGGCACCGTGGTGCACCCCCAGCACTGGCCAGAAGACCTCGACTACACGGGCAAGAAGGTGGTGGTGATCGGCAGCGGGGCGACCGCGGTCACGCTGCTGCCGTCGTTGTCGGACCGGGCCGCCAAGGTCACCATGCTGCAGCGCTCGCCGACCTATCTCATCTCGGCGTCCAAGTACGGCACTGTCGCCGCCGTCTCCCGAAAGCTGTTGCCCCGCAAGCCCGCCCATCTCGTTGTTCGCATGTACAGCGCTCTGACCGAGGCGGTGTTCTTCGCGTTGTCGCGCAAGGCGCCGGGGTTCGTGCGCTGGCTGTTGCGGCGCAAGGCGATCAACAGCCTGCCCGCCGGCTACGACGTCGACACCCACTTCAAGCCGCGCTACAACCCGTGGGATCAGCGGATGTGCCTGATCCCTGACGCCGATCTGTACAACGCGATCACCGCGGGCTCGGCCGAGGTGGTCACCGACCACATCGACCACTTCGACGCGACCGGCATCGCGCTGAAGTCCGGCGGCCATCTCGACGCCGACATCATCGTCACCGCCACCGGCCTGCAGCTGCAGGCGCTCGGTGGGGCCACGATCAGCCTGGACGGCACCGAGATCAAGACCAGCGACCGCTTCGTCTACAAGGCGCACATGCTCGAAGACGTGCCCAACCTGTTCTGGTGTGTGGGCTACACCAACGCGTCGTGGACGCTGCGGGCCGACATCACCGCCCGGGCGACCGCAAAGCTCATGGAGCACATGGCCTCTCACGGCTATACCCGCGCCGCCCCGCATCGCGGCAACGAGCCGATGACCGAGAAGCCGTCGTGGGACATCAACGCCGGCTACGTGTTGCGCTCGGTGCACATGCTGCCGAAGTCGGGCACCAAGCGGCCGTGGAACGTGCGGCAGAACTACCTGGCCGACGCGCTGGACTACCGCTTCGACCGGATCGAGGAGGCGATGGTGTTCGGCCGGGTCGATGACCGCGCGCCGCTGGCCGGCTAGCCCGGTCTGAGTGTTCGTGAACTGCTACTAAATCGCAGGTGTCCGCAATACGCTGATCGCCATGGCATCTGAGAAGCGCGAACCCAAAGTCGTTGTGCTCGGTGGCGGTTCCTGGGGCACCACCGTGGCATCAATCTGCGCGCGTCGCGGTCCGACGCTGCAGTGGGTGCGCTCCGAGGCGACCGCCAGCGACATCAACGACAACCACCGCAACAGCCGCTACCTCGGCAACGACGTCGTGCTCAGTGACACCCTGCGCGCCACGACCGACTTCGCCGAGGCGGCCAACTCCGCCGACGTCGTCGTGATGGGCGTTCCCTCGCACGGCTTTCGGGGGGTGCTGAGCGAGCTCGCCAAGGAGCTGCGGCCGTGGGTGCCGGTGGTGTCGCTGGTCAAGGGGCTCGAGCAGGGCACCAACATGCGGATGTCGCAGATCATCGAGGAGACGCTGCCCGGCCACCCCGCCGGCATTCTGGCCGGGCCGAACATCGCGCGCGAGGTCGGCGAGGGCTACGCCGCCGCGGCGGTGCTGGCGATGCCCGACCAGCACCTGGCGACCCGGCTGTCGGGCCTGTTCCGCACCCGGCGCTTCCGCGTGTACACCACCGACGACGTCGTCGGGGTGGAGATGGCCGGGGCGCTGAAGAACGTCTATGCCATCTCGGTCGGGATGGGCTACTCGCTGGGCATCGGCGAGAACACCCGCGCGCTGGTGATCGCCCGCGCGCTGCGGGAGATGACCAAGTTGGGCGTCGCCCTCGGCGGCAATCCCGATACCTTCCCGGGCCTGGCCGGCCTGGGTGACCTCATCGTCACCTGTACCAGCCAGCGCAGCCGCAACCGCCATGTCGGTGAACAACTGGGGGCGGGCAAGCCGATCGACGAGATCATCGCCTCGATGAACCAGGTCGCCGAGGGCGTCAAGGCCGCCAGCGTGATCATGGAGTTTGCCAACGAATTCGGGCTGACCATGCCGATCGCCCGCGAGGTCGACGCCGTGATCAACCACGGCTCGTCCGTCGAGCAGGCCTACCGCGGCCTGATCGCCGAGGTACCCGGCCACGAGGTGCACGGTTCCGGCTTCTGAACTGGTCGTTCCGAGCTGGCCAAATTCAAATCTTTGCGTTCTCTATGGGCACGGCCCGCCAGCTTGACCGGTCTTTGCCAGCAAAATACCGTCAATCCAGGCGGCCAGCGGTATCCGGGCGCGATCCTGCGGGTCACCCCGGCGTAATCGTTTGTACGCCAGCGCGTTACGAAGAAGTAATGAGCGCACTATGGGCGGATATCGGAACATCCCCCGCTAACTCCTATCGAGGGACGCGACCGATGCACAACGTTGAACAGTCGGGCCAAAAAACCCGTGCACGTCGGCTGAGCGAACCGCGCATCAATCGGTTGCGCGGCATCATCCGGCACGACCTACCGTCATCGCTGGTGGTGTTCCTGGTGGCGCTCCCGCTGTCACTGGGGATCGCGATCGCTTCGGGCGCCCCGGTGCTCGCCGGCCTGATCGCCGCGATCGTCGGCGGCATCATCGTCGGCTCGCTGGGGGGATCGCCGCTGCAGGTCAGCGGTCCCGCGGCCGGGCTGACAGTCGTGGTCGCCGACCTGGTTTCCGATTTCGGTTGGGGCATAACGTGTTTGATCACCGTTGCCGCCGGAGTGGTGCAGGTGCTGCTGGGCCTGAGCCGGGTCGCCCGTGCGGCCCTGGCGATCTCACCGGTCGTCGTACACGCGATGCTGGCCGGCATCGGCATCACGATCGCCCTGCAGCAGGCGCACGTGTTGCTCGGCGGGAAGTCCAAGAGCACGGCGTGGCACAACCTCATCGGGCTTCCGGGCCAGATCATCGGCGCGCACCGGCCGGGGGTCATCCTGGGCGTGCTGGTGATCGTCATCCTGGTGGGCTGGCGCTGGGTTCCCGCCAAACTGCGCCGCATTCCGGGTCCCCTGGTTGCCATAGTCGCGGTGACGGTGATCTCGGTGGTCTTCCCGTTCCACGTGCGACGGATCAACCTCGAGGGCTCCCCGCTGGACGCGCTGCGATTGCCGGATCTTCCCCACGGCAACTTCGGTGCGGTCGCGATCGGGGTGATCACGGTGGCGCTCATCGCCAGCGTCGAGAGCCTGCTGTCGGCGGTGTCGGTCGATCGGATGCACAACGGTCCGCGCACCGATTTCAACCGCGAGTTGGTGGGGCAGGGAGCCGCCAACATCGTGTCGGGCACCATCGGCGGGCTGCCGGTGACCGGGGTCATCGTCCGTAGCTCGACAAATGTCAACGCGGGCGCCAAGTCTCGCGCCTCGGCGATCATGCACGGCGTCTGGATCCTGCTGTTCACCATCCCGTTCGCCGGGCTGGTCGAAGAGATCCCCACCGCCGCGTTGGCCGGACTACTCATCGTCATCGGCATTCAGCTGCTCAAGCCGGCCCACATCGAAACCGCAATGAAGCACGGCGATCTGGCGGTTTACGTCGTGACCGCCGTCAGCGTCATCTTCCTCAACCTGCTGCACGGCGTCATGATCGGGCTCGCGCTGGCCATCGCCCTGACCGGATGGCGGGTGATCCGGGCCAAGATCGAGGCAACGCCGGTGGGCGACGACGAGTGGCGGGTGAGCATCGAGGGCGCGGCATGCACCTTCCTGGCGCTGCCGAGGCTGACGCGGCTGCTGGCGTCGATTCCGCAGGGCGCGACGGCGACGGTGACCCTTGCGGTCCACTACCTCGATCACGCCGCCCATCAAACGATCACCGACTGGCAGCAACAGCACGAGGCGACGGGCGGGACGGTGCACATCCGGGGCGGGACCGACACGGGCCGCCGCGACGTGCACCAACCGCTGGTCGAGGCCCAAAGCCCGGGTGCCGCAGCATAATTGGCCCTCGTGTTGAGCCGGTTCGGGGACGAGGCGCCGTGGGTGCCCGGCCGGTCAGTCCACGTCGATGCGGATGTGTAGCCGCTTGCCGCACACCTGCGCCAGCCGTTGCAGCACGTCGACCCGGGGCACCTCGGTCCCGTCCTCCGAGGCGGCGACCTCGGCCTGGGTGGTGCCCAGCGACTCGGCCAGCTGGGCCTGGTTCATCCCCGCACCGGCGCGCGTTTCGAAGATCAAGTCGGGCAGATCCAATGCCAGCCCGGCTTCGTGAATGTCCATCGAGTTGGGTTCAGTCACCGCCAATCACCGTCCAACTCCGATGGTACGTGGGTCGGGGCTACCGCCCGGCCATTTGTTCCAGCCGGCGGATGCGGTCCTCGATCGGCGGGTGCGTCGAAAACAGCGACCCGATCCGCTCGCCCGCGCGGAACGGATTGGCGATCATCAGGTGCGCCTGGCTGGCCAGCTGGGGCTCGGGCGGCAACGGGGCCGCCTGCACCCCGCCGGAGATCTTGCGCAGGGCCGACGCCAGGGCCAGCGGGTCACCGGTCAGCACCGCGCCCGATTCGTCCGCCTGGTATTCGCGTGATCGCGACACCGCCAACCGGACCACCGTCGCCGCGATCGGGCCCAGCAACGAAACCAGCAGCAGCGCAAAGGGATTCTCGCCGTCGCGGTCGTTACCGCCGAACATGCCGGCGAACATGGCCATGTTGGCCAGCGCGGTGATCACCGACGCCAGCGCCCCGGCGATGCACGAGATCAGGATGTCGCGGTTGTAGACGTGCGAAAGCTCGTGTCCCAGTACGGCACGCAGCTCGCGCTCGGTGAGGATGCCCAGAATGCCGGTGGTGCAGCACACCGCCGCGTTGCGGGGGTTGCGCCCGGTCGCGAATGCGTTGGGCGCGTTGGTGTCGCTGATGTACAGCCGGGGCATCGGCTGGTGCGCGGCGGTGGCCAGCTCACGCACGATCCGGTACATGGCCGGCGCCTGCACCTCCGACACCGGCTGCGCGTGCATCGCCCGCAGCGCCAGCTTGTCGCTGTTGTAGTACGTGTAGACGTTCATCCCGATGGCGAACAGCACCGCGAGGAACATCGCGGTCTTGCCGAAGAGCGAGCCGACGAACACGATCAACGCGGACATGCCAACCAACAACGCGAACGTCTTGAACGTGTTGTGATGCGGATGCCAGGTCATCGGTGTCTCCTCGGAACACTCGGGTCGCGCGTTACTGCCGATTACAGCTCATAGAACGCCCGAGACGGCCCCGTTGGTTCCACAGGCGCTCGCGATCACCGCTAGCCGTGCCGGCTGATGGTGTAGTCGACCAGCGTCTGCAGCGCATGCCGGCCCGGGACGTCGGGCAGCAGGGACAGCTCCTGATGCGCCTGGTCCGCGTATTCCTGCAGCGACTGCTTGGCCTTCGCCATGCCCGGCGATGCCCGCAACAATCCCAGCGCCTCGGCCACCGCCTCGTCGTCGTCGATGGGCCCGACCAGCAGCTCGCGCAGCCGCGCAGCTTCGGGCCCGGGTTCGCGCAGCGCGTAGACCATCGGCAGGGTGTGCACGCCCTCGCGCACGTCGGTGCCGGGCAGCTTGCCGGACTCGTGGGAGTCGCTGTCGATGTCGATGATGTCGTCGGAGATCTGGAACGCGGTGCCCACGATGCCGCCGAGGCGGCTCAGCCGCTCCACCTGATCGGGGTCGGCGCCGGAGAACATCGCCCCGAACCGGCCCGCCGCGGCGATCAGGCAGGCGGTCTTCTCGTACACCACCTTCAAGTAGTGCTCGATCGGGTCGGATCCCTCGACGAACCCGCGGGTCTCACGCATCTGGCCCGTCACCAGTTGGGCGAACGTCTCGGCGATCAGCCGCACCGCCTCCGGGCCCAGCCGCGACACCAACCGGGATGCCGTCGCGAACAGGTAGTCGCCGGCCAGGATCGCCACGTTGTTGCCCCAGCGCACGTTGGCGGTGGGGGTGCCGCGGCGAACTTCCGCCTCGTCCATCACGTCGTCGTGGTACAGCGTGGCCAGGTGCACCAGCTCGATGACGGCGCCGGCGATGGTCACGTCCGCGCTGTCCGGGTTGGGCCCGATCTGCGCCGACAACACGGTGAACAGCGGCCGGAACCGCTTGCCGCCGGCCTTGAACAGGTGGGTCAGCGACTCGGTCATGATGTCGTCGGCGCTGCGCAGCTCGGTGTCCATGAGCTGCTCGATCCGTCCGACGCCGTCGCGTACGGTCGCCGCGAAAGCCGGGTCGCCGAAGTCAACGCCCGCCACCACCGTCGCCGGAGTACTCACGGGACCAAACATACTGGTGTGCATGAAGACGGGAGCGACCCGAGCCCTCGAGGCCCAAGTGGTGGTCGTGGGCGCCGGACCCGCCGGTTCGGCGGCGGCGGCCTGGGCCGCCCGCGCGGGCTATGAGGTGCTGGTCGTCGACTCGGCGAGCTTTCCCCGCGACAAGGCCTGCGGCGACGGGCTGACTCCCCGCGCGGTCGCCGAGCTGGAGCGCCTGGGGCTGCGGGACTGGCTGGACACCCGCATCCGGCATCGGGGGCTGCGGATGAGCGGGTTCGGCGGCGAGGTGGAGGTCGACTGGCCGGGCCCCTCGTTCCCGTCCACCGGCAGCGCGGTGGCCCGCTTCGAGCTGGACGACCGGATTCGCAAGGTC
Organism: Mycobacterium sp. 1482292.6; assembly: GCF_001672995.1. Taxonomy (NCBI): domain Bacteria; kingdom Bacillati; phylum Actinomycetota; class Actinomycetes; order Mycobacteriales; family Mycobacteriaceae; genus Mycobacterium; species Mycobacterium sp. 1482292.6. Next base: position 37,405 of record NZ_LZKV01000117.1, read on the forward strand.
GCCGAAGATTCCGGGGCACGGATGTTGCTGGGGACCAAGGCTGTTGCCGCACAACATGATTCGTCGGGCCGGGTGAGGTCGGTGACGTTGGCCGACGGCACCGAGGTGAGCTGCGCCCAGCTGATCGTCGCCGACGGGGCCCGGTCGACGCTGGGCCGCAAGCTGGGCCGGCGCTGGCACCAGGAAACGGTGTACGGCGTCGCCGCCCGCGGCTATCTGGCCACCGCGCGCGCCGACGACCCCTGGCTGACGTCGCATCTGGAGCTGCGCGGACCCGAGGGGGCCGTGTTGCCGGGGTATGGCTGGATCTTCCCGCTCGGCAACGGCGAGGTGAACATCGGCGTCGGGGCGTTGTCGACGTCCAAGCGGCCCGCCGATTTGGCGCTGCGGCCGTTGATCGACTACTACACCGACCTGCGCCGCGACGAGTGGGGATTCTCCGGCCGGCCCCGCGCGGTGGCCTCGGCGCTGCTGCCGATGGGCGGCGCGGTGTCGGGGGTGGCCGGTGCCAACTGGATGCTCATCGGTGACGCCGCGGCCTGCGTCAACCCGCTCAACGGCGAAGGCATCGACTACGGGCTCGAGACCGGGCGGCTGGCGGCGGCGCTGCTGGACCACCCCGACCTGTCGCAGGTGTGGCCGTCGCTGTTGCAGGAGCACTACGGTCGGGGCTTCTCGGTCGCCCGGCGGCTGGCGTTGCTGCTGACTTTTCAGCGGTTCTTGCCGTCGACCGGACCGATCGCCATGCGCTCGACGGCGCTGATGACCATCGCCGTGCGGGTGATGGCCAACCTGGTCACCGACGACGACGCGGACTGGGTGGCCCGCGCCTGGCGCGGCGGCGGGCGGCTGTCGCGGCTGCTCGACCGCCGCACGCCGTTCAGCTGACCGAGCGTGCGTATCACCGCTGGTCGGCGGGCCGGCCGCGGTCCCACGGGGCCGGCGATCGTCGATCTACTTTCGTCCGCGCACCCGCGGCGAGGCGTGTATAGTCCAGCTAATGAAGGGAACGAGGCTGGCTACTATCGGAGCCGCTGCCGCCGCCGCTGCTGCTGCTATCGCGCTGGCCGGGCCGGCGCAGCTTTCCGCGCCCGCGCAGGCCGACCCGCCACCGACGGCGCCATACCCGACGCCGCGCACCCCGTCGCCCCCGAGCGACTACGACGCCCCATTCAAGAACACCGTCAACGGCTTCGGCATCTACCAGCCGCAGGACCAGCTGGCGTGGCTGGGCAAGATCACCTGCGAGCGGATCGGTAGGGGCGTGGACGGCGACGCGTACAAGTCGGCCACCTTCATCCAGCGCAACCTGCCGCGCGGCACCACTCAGGGCCAGGCGTTCCAGTTCCTCGGCGCGGCGGTGGACCATTACTGCCCCGACAAGGTCGGCTTCGTGCAGGCCGCCGGCAATCACTAAAGCTTTCTCAGCGCAACGGTTTGTACCCGGCGTGTAAGGCGACGATGCCGCCGGTCAGGTTGCGCCAGCGCACCCCCGACCAACCGGTCCGGGTGATCTGCTGCGCTAACCCCGCCTGATCGGGCCACGCCCGAACCGATTCCGCGAGGTACACGTACGCGTCGGGGTTGCTGGACACCGCCCGGGCGACCCGCGGCAGCGCCCGCATCAAGTACTCCTTGTACACGGTGGCGAACAGCGTGTTGGTGGGCGTGGAGAACTCGCACACCACCAGCCGGCCACCCGGCCGCGTGACGCGGGCCATCTCGCTCAGCGCGGCCTGGGTGTCGACGACGTTGCGCAGCCCGAAACTGATTGTCACGGCGTCGAATACGTCGTCACCGAACGGCAGCCTGGTGGCGTCGCCGGCGACCTTGGGAACGTTGCGCGCGGCACCGGCCGCCAGCATGCCGACCGAGAAATCGGCGGCCACGCACCACGCCCCGGATTTCCTCAGTTCCACGGTGGACACCGCGGTGCCCGCGGCGAGGTCCAGCACCTTCTGACCGGCACCGATGGCCAGCGCCGTCCGGGTCGCCTTGCGCCAGTACCGGTCCTGACCCATCGACAACACGGTGTTGGTCAGGTCGTACCGGCGGGCGACGCCGTCGAACATCGACGCGACGTCCCGGGGATCCTTGTCCAGCTCCGCGCGACTCACCAGGCAAACGCTACCTGTTCGGGGAATGAGGTGGCGCGGTCGGCGTTGTATGGGGGCGTGACGGAAAAAGTTTGGTTTATCACCGGGACATCGCGAGGTTTTGGACGGGCGTGGACGATCGCGGCGCTGGAGCGCGGCGACAAGGTCGCGGCCACGGCGCGCAACACCGCCGCGCTGGACGACCTCGTGGGCAAGTACGGCGACGCGCTGCTGCCGATCCGACTGGACGTGACCGACCGGGCGGCCGACTTCGCGGCGGTCAAGGAAGCGCACGACCACTTCGGCCGGCTCGACATCGTGGTGAACAATGCCGGCTACGGCCAATTCGGGTTCGTCGAGGAACTCTCCGAGCGGGACGCACGCGATCAGATCGAGACCAATGTCTTTGGGGCACTGTGGATCACCCAGGCCGCGCTGCCGTACCTGCGCGAGCAGGGCAGCGGCCACATCATCCAGGTGTCCTCGATCGGGGGCATCACCGCGTTCCCGTTGGTCGGCATCTACCACGCGTCGAAGTGGGCGCTGGAGGGCTTCTCGCAGGCGCTGGCCCAGGAGGTCGCTCCGTTCGGGGTGCACGTCACGCTGATCGAGCCGGGCGGTTTCGACACCGACTGGGCCGGCGACTCGGCCAAGCACGCCGATCCGCTGCCGGCCTACGACGACGTTCGCGCCGCCGTGCAGGCCGAGCGCAGCCGCCGGTGGGCCAGCCCGGGTGACCCGTCGGCGTCCGCGGCCGCCCTGCTCAAGGTAGTCGACGCCGAAAAGCCGCCGCTGCGAGTGTTTTTCGGCGCTTCCCCGCTGGAAACCGCCAAGGCCGACTACGAGAGCCGGCTGCGCAACTGGGAGGAATGGCAGCCCGTCGCTGAGCTCGCGCAGGGCTGATCGGCCGTCGATTCGTGTCGTAACGGCCTATCCAGGTCGGCTCGCCTGCTCGATTTGGTCCTCGATTGCGGACAAATAGCACGCGAAAAGAGAGTTGCGGCGAACCCGAAAACGGGTAAGCGCTGTGGTACCACCTGGAACGGAATCGAGGGACACGTTATGAGCGGCGCGGATAAGGCCCGAAACAAGGTGCGGCTGATCACGGGCAAGCTCAAGGCGGCAACCGGCCGCGCCACCAACGATCCGACGTTGGCAGCTGAGGGCAGAGCGGACCAGCGGGCGGCCCATTTGAGGGACGCCGGTGAAAAGGTCAAAGACGCATTCCGGCCTCGTCGGCGCCGACAGGTCTAGCCGACGAGCCCACCGCTGCGACGCGACAGTCGGCAGCAATGGAGTAGTCGATTACTCACCCCGCCACCACGCAGCGGACAGATAATTGTGGACGTCTGCGAGGAAAGGCGGTCCGATGTCCGCACCCCAGTTCCCGCCAGTGGAGAGCTGCGACGTTTGCATCGTCGGAGCCGGCATCGCCGGGTTGAACGCCCTGTTCGCGGCCAGCCGATACCTGTCCCGCGAGCAAAAGGTGATCCTCATCGACCGGCGGCCACGCGTCGGGGGCATGTGGGTCGACGTCTACCCCTACGTCCGCCTGCACCAACCGCACCCGATGTTCACGGCGGGCAACATCGCGTGGACGCTCGGCAAGGACCGCAGCTACCTGGCGACCAAAGGCGAGGTGCTCGACCATTTCGAACACTGCGTCGAGGTCATACGGCAGCGAGTGCAGGTCGACGAGTACTTCGGCTGGAATTTGGAGTCCGAGGTAGAGCAGAACGGAATCGTGCGGGCCACCTGTAGCGCCGCCGACGGCCGCAGGCTCGTGGTCGAGGCCAAGCGGTTGATCAAGGCGTATGGCCTGGGGATCACGCCGAACGAACCGCTCGAGATCTCCAGCGCGCGCGTCCATTCGGTGTCGCCCGACTACTGCGACGTCCGGACGGGCGACATCCGGCAAAGCGATGCACCTGTGTGGATCATCGGCGGCGGAAAAACCGCGATGGACACCGCACACGCACTGATCACGACCTACCCCGGTCGACAGGTCAACATGGTCGCCGGCCGCGGAACGTTCTTCTCCTGCCGCGACACCCTGTTGCCGAGCGGCGCCCGCCGCTGGTGGACGGGCACACCGCCGAGCGCCGTCGCGACCCAGCTGAGTCGTCGGTACGACGGCACGAACGAATCGGAAGTCCAAGACTGGTACCGCGCCACCCATGGCACGTTCCTGACCCCACAGTCGGACAACTTCGTGTTGGGCGTCTTGTCGCAGGCCGAGAACCGCACGATCTCCGCCGGCCTGAACGATCTTGTCATGGACTATTTCGAGGATGCGGTCGACCGCAATGGCAGCACCGATCTGGTGTTGCGGAGCGGATCGACGAAGACGATCGAACCGGGCAGCTGGATCGTCAACTGCACGGGCTACGTCAAATTCCCCGACGAGTACCCATACGAGCCCTACGTATCACCCAGTGGCGCAGTGGTTTCCATCAACGTGCGGTCGGCCACGCTGCACTTGCCCGCGTTCATGGGGTATTTCCTGGGCCACCTGATGTTCTTGGGCAAGCTCGGAGAGATCCCGCTCTACGAAATCGACTGGATGCATCTGCGGCAAAAGGCGCCGCTGGCGTTCCCGTACGTGCTCTTCGCACTCGTCGGCCACAACCTCAGCCTCATCTACGACAACGTGCCCAGCCGCGTGTTCGCCGAGAACGGCCTCGATTTCGACAAGTGGTATCCGCTGGCGCGCCGCCTGCCGGCTGTGGCGCGGTTCATGCTCACGCACCGCCGCGAACGGGAGCGCCAGCGCCGCGTCCTCGACACGGTCCGGGAGCGATTCGGAATCCGTTGCGGCCCATTGAGTCCGCAACGCGTGTCCGGCGCGACAACGTAGTACCCCGTCATGGCAGCATCTCGGCCCAGCCGATATGCCCTTCGTAGCCGACTGTTTTGGCCATATCGCGATACTCATCCCGAAATCGCGTGTAAGCAAAGGCGTCACCCTGGGCGCGGGCCAGCAGCGCCCGCATCCGCGACGTCCAGATGTCACGCATCGCCAAACCCTCATCGGCCGGAGCGGTCGCCAACCGGTCGATCGCGACCTCGGCTTCAGCCACATCATGGTCGGTCGCGCGAGGCAGCAGCGTCTCCACCAGAACCGCCGTGGCCGGAATGCCCCATAGCAGAAGGCGTTCGCAACGAAATAGATGGTCGACGGCGGCGCGAATCGCCGGTAGGCAAGCGTCGTGATCTCCCTGCCTCGCCGACTCACGGGCCGCGTAGACCTCGACAATCGGCAAATCGCTCAGATTGTGTCCTTGGCCCGAGAACACTTCCCCGGTCTCAACCAACACCTGCCGGCCCCGACTGCGCTCGTCATGGCTGTCGCGGTGCACCAGCGCAACGCCCAGCGTCGCCTTGATGAATCCCACCACCACGTCATCGCTGGATCGCTCGGCGACTCGTAGCGCGTTCTTGATCTCGTGCAGCGCAACGTCATCGGGCCTGCGCACGCCGAACGGTATTCCCAGCAGATAGATGTAGCCGACCACCCCGGCGTAGGACGCGGCGTCAGCGCGGCGGGCCATAGCCAAGCCGTGGCGCAGGTCTGCTGACCATCCGCGACGACCCAGCGAATATCGCGCCATACCCCGCGACACAAAGGCGAGCGCCAACGGGCATCCCACTAGGAAGTTGCCTTTGGATGGATCACCGTCGGCCAGGTCGATAGTGGCTTGTGACCATTGCAGCACGTCACACCATTCGGCGTTTTCGATCTTGCCGTAGATCACCGGGAAGGACAGACCCACCGTCAGGTTCGGGTCTGCGACCGACTCAGCCAGGGCCCAGGCAGCCGAGGCCAGCTGCGACGCCTCGCGCACCCGATCCTGATGCGCGTAGCCAACCACCATCCCCGCCGTTGCGATCCCAAGTGACGCCTTATCTTCCGCGGCGCTGCACAACTCCCGCAATTCATCGAAGCGGTCACCGGCAAGGCTGGCGTGGACTCGCCAGCCCGTCCCGCACAACATGGTGCGTGGCGCTATGCGCATGGCCGGCCGGCGCGGGTGATCGGCGGGCAGGGTGTCGGCGATGTCTGCCGCGCGCCCCCAGCTCGCTCGCGCGGCGCTGATGTCCCGGTTGGTCGCCCAGGTGGCGGCGCGCATGTGCCAGTCGTAGGCGGCGGGCAGATCACCGGCGGCCTGCACATGTTCGGCGATCAACGCCGCGTTTTCGTCCCCCGATTGCGGATCGCGGGCTTCGATTGCGGCGGCCACCCGCCGATGCAGCTCCGAGCGATCCGATCTGAGTTGTGCGCCATAGGCCACCGAGTGAATGAGCGGATGGTGGAACACATACTCCGGGCGCCGAGTGAGGCCGACGACATCGATGAGCTGGGCCGCCAGTAGTTCGTCGATCTCGGGCTCAACATCCAACACGGTGAGTAGGTCCAGCCCGAACCGCGAGCCGATGACCGCCGGCGCGCCTAGCGTGCGCTTGGCTTTCGGATAGAGGCGGTCGATGCGCGCGGCGATGGTCGCCTGCAATGTGGCCGGCACGCTCACTTCGCCGACCTCCGTTGCCGACGTGTAAGCACCGGGCTCGCCTCGTAGCACACCGCGATCGGCCAGTTCACGCACCAACTCCTCGGCGAAGAATGGATTACCGGCGGCGCGCTCGGCGACTCTGCGACCCAGGGCACCGACCGACGGGTCCGGCCCGAGCAGATGTGTGACCAGTGCTGCCGTTTCTGAATTACTCAGCGGTGCAAGGGCTATGGCGCGCGCATCGGACACCCGGGTCAACGCACCCCGGTACTCCGGCCGGTGGGTGACCAACACCAGCGTGGGCGTTCGCGGGACCACCTCGAGGAAATCGGTCAGCATCGACTCGCTGATCTCGTCGATCCAGTGGGCGTCCTCGACGACAAAGACCGCCGGGCGCTGGCGGGCCAGTCTGGCGGCGTGCACCAACGCGGTCAACCGCCTGCGACGCGCATTGGGATCAACCGCGGGCACGGCGGTGGTCGGGTCGGCGATGCCCAGCATGTCGTCGAGCAGCAGCACGTCCTCGGGATCTGCGTCCGGAAATCGGTCCCGTACTCGCGCGCGGGCCGCCTGTCCCCCAAGACCTTCGATGCCCGTGACCGCCCGCAGCAGCCGCGCCACGGCATGGAATGGGACCTGGCTGGTGTGTGACTCACAACAGGCGGTCAACACCTCCGCACCCCGAACCGCTGCCATCGCGGCCACCTCGCGCGCCAGGCGGCTCTTGCCGATGCCGGGTTCGCCCACCACCACAACTACAGCGCCGTGACCGGCGAGGGCGCGCTCCAACAAGCCCTCGACGGCGGACATCTCCCACCGACGACCAACCAGATTCGAGTCGGCGCGACCGGCGGCGCGGTGCCGGTCTCCGATGCCCAGTAACCGGTGGGCGGTGACTGGTTCGTTGACGCCCTTGATGCGGACCAACTCCGGTTCGCTTAGCGCCGCCGCCTCGTCAACCAGTCGCGCGGTGGAGACGCTGAGCATCACCCCGCCCGGCGGTGCGACCGATTCCATCCGCTGGGCCAGGCCCACCTGATCACCCATCGCGGTGTAGCCGAAGGATCCAGAACCGAGCTCACCGGCGATCACCTGACCGGAGTTCAGCCCCACCCGCACGAGCAACGTCGCACCGTCTCGGCCCTGCACCTCGCTGCCCAGCGCCTTGGCTTCTTCCTGAATGCTCAGCGCCGCGAGGCATGCGCGCAGGGCGTGGTCCTCCATTGCCGCCGGCGCGCCGAACACCGCCATGATGCCGTCGCCGGTGAACTTGTCCACCGTGCCGCCGTACCGCCGGACGACGGCCGCGCAGCGGTTGGCCAGGTCGACCATGATCTCGCGCAACCGCTCCGTCCCGACGGTTGCGGCGATGTCCATCGAGCGGACCACGTCGGCAAACAGGACCGTGACCTGTTTGTACTCGGCGCGGCTAGCATCGTCGCGTACCGGTGCGCCGCAGTGATGACAAAACCGGGCGTTATCAAGAGTTTCGGTGCCACATGTCCGGCACGCTGCTATGGCCGTCATCCGCCCCTCCGCTGATCCGGCCCCCACGTCTGCAGTGGTTCTCCGAAAGGATAGGCCGCTGAACACCCCGCTCGGGAGTGTTGATTCCAGGCCGGCAAGACAGGTAGTCGGCTACGCATGTGCCGCGCGGGGGTGCGGCCGAGACTCGGTATGGAAGCACATCGCCGACGACTGAGGCCTCACCATGACCACCACGATTGACCCGCCGGTTTGCCCCAATGTCTTCGATGCCGGCCTGCCGGCGATCGATTATGAGCTCTGCGGAAGCCTCGAGGAGGCCCATGCGATCATCAGCGAGGCGCGCCGCCTGGCGCCGATCGCCATCGGCCCGCACGGGCCGGAGTTCCTGACCTATGAACTGGTGCGGACCGTGCTGCGCGACCCGCGGTTCCGTATACCGCAAGGTATGTTCCTTGCCTCCCAAGGGATTACCAGCGGACCGCTGTGGGACCGCGTCGCGACGAACCTGATCAGTCTCGACGGGCCCGAGCACCACCGGCTACGCCGACTGGTCTCCCATGCCTTCACGCCGCGAGCCACCGCGCGGCTGGGCACGACCATCGTCGAGGTGATCAACCAACTCGTTGACCGCCACACCGCGACCGGGCGCTGCGAGGTGGTCGCCGACATCGCCCGCCAGTATCCGATCCCGATCATCTGCGCGCTGTTGGGCGCCCCGGCCGAGGATTGGAGGCTGTTCTCGGAATGGACCGACGACATCTTCAAGGCCTTCAGCTGGGAGGTCGCCGGCCACCAAGAGACGATCTTGGCGGCCTGGGACGAACTCGACGCCTACATCGACGACATGGTCGCTCAGCGCCGCGACCGGCTGACCGACGACCTGATCTCCGAACTGATCCGGGCCGAGGACGACGGGGACCGCCTCAGCATCGACGAGCTGCGGATGCTGGCGGCGGGCCTGCTGGTGGCCGGCACCGACACCACCCGCAACCAGCTGGCCGCCTCGGTGCAGGTGCTGTGCGACCACCCCGACCAGTGGACGATGCTGGCCGAGCATCCCGAGCTGGCGGCCGACGCGGTCGAGGAGACGATGCGGCATTCGCCGATCGCGGGCGCCACCCTGCGCACCGCCCTCGAGGACGTCGAGATCGCGGGGTTCACGGTCCCGGCCGGCACGCTGGTGATCGCCAACACCGCTGCGGCCAACCGTGACCCCGCCGCCTACGACGACCCCGACCGGCTGGACATCACCCGCGTGGCGGCGGCGCCGATGCAGACGTTCGGCGCCGGCATGCACTACTGCCTGGGTGCCAATCTGGCTCGGCTCGAGCTCGCCGAGGCCCTGACGGTGATGGCACAACGCATGCCCAACGCTCACCGCACCGGCCCCGCCCCATGGAAGCCCCTCACCGGACTGAGCGGACCACTCACGCTCCCAATCGAATTCGGCCCCGTTGGGTGAACGGGGCCCTAGCTCATTCGCCTTGGGCGTGACGCGTCGCGCTGAGTTGTCGCCGGGCAAACGGCGAGAGCACCGCCTCGTAGTGGCCGAGCAGCTCGTCGCAGATGACCGGCCAGCTGCGCCCGACCACGCTGCGCCGGGCGGCCAGCGCGTAGCGCGGCCGTTCGGCGATCAGGTGTGCGACCGCGTCGGGCAGCCGGGGCTCGAACTCGTTGACGGCCAACAACAGACCGGTACGCCACGGGGTGACGAGGTCACGTGGGCCGCCGGCGTCGGGGGCGATCACCGGCAGCCCCGACGCCAGCGCTTCTTGCACGACCTGACAAAACGTCTCGTGCTCACCGGGATGCACGAACACGTCCATGCTGGCGTACGCCGCGGCGAGTTCGTCGCCGTAGAGCGCGCCCGTGAAAACCGCTGCCGGCATTGCTGATTGCAGCTTGGCGCGGTCGACGCCGTCACCCACGATGACGAGCTGAACCGCGTCGCTGGCGGCCAGGCCGGCCAGGCGCTCGACGTGCTTCTCGGGCGCAAGCCGGCCCACAAATCCGACGATGGGCTTGCCCAACGGCGACCACTGCCGCCGGAGCGCCTCGCTGCGCGCCGACGGCGCGAACCGCAGCACGTCGACACCGCGCGCCCACCGGTGCACGCGCGGAAAGCGGTGCGCGACAAGAGCTTCCATCGTGACGCTGGACGGTGCCAGGGTACGGTCGGCGAGCCCGTGCAGGTGACGGAACCAGGCCCAGGCGGCCCGCGCCGTCATCGGGATGCCGTAGCTCGCCGCGAAGCCCGGTACGTCGGTCTGATACACCGCCACCGTCGGCACCCCCAACCACCGCGCCGCGCGCAGCCCGCCGTAGCCCAACAGCGCCGGCGAGGCCAGGTGCACCACATGGGGATCAAATCCACGCAACACCTTCACCAGCCGGGGGGTGGGCACCCCGAGCGGCAGGCTGGTCACCTTCGGGAACATCCGCGACGGCACCCGGTGCACGCGGATGCCGTCGTAGATGCGGTCCGCCCGGGGCTGGCCCGGGGGCGCGTCGGGGGCGATGACGAGGGCTTCGTGACCCGTCCGGCGCAGATGCTCGAGCACCCGGATCACCGAGTTGCTGACACCGTTGACTTCGGGGAGGAAGGATTCCGCGACGATGGCAACGCGCACATCACTACCGTGTCAGCATCGACTGTCGACAAGGTTGCCTGCCGGCATACGTCACGCGAAATTTGCAGGTCCGGCACCGTCTGCGGCCGGGCTCGGCGGTCCGTCTCGGGGCGCGTCGCGGCGGTCCAGCCACTTGTCCAGCAGCGCCAGCACGATCAGGATCGCCGCCGCGCCCAGCCAGCCCACCACCGCGATCGAGCCGGCCGGGATGATCGCCAACCCGGCGTTGCGGTGTTGCACGCGAACCAGGTTCGGATCGTTCTTGTTGTACTCGACGTAAATCCGCATCCCAGTGGCCAGATGGGACGGATAGAGCACACCGAGCTCGGGACGATAGGTGACCCGTTCGGGGGTGACGAATTCGATGGTGGAGCGGCGCGGCCCGGCGCTGAGCACCTCGGCCTGCGCGACGCCCATGTTGTGGGTGATCGCGATGTCGTCGCGCCAGGCGCCGGCCACCAGCAACAGCGACTGCAAGGTGACCAGGCCGATGACGATCAGCACCGCAATCCGGGCCCACCGCAACACGATCCGAACGCGAGTTTTCGGCGGCGCGTCACTGCGACCATGAATCAGTATGTGCAGCAGCACCTTTGGCGATATTGCCATCTAGGCGCGCCTCACAGCGCGGCCTTGATGGCGGCGTGCAGTTGGCGCAGCGACGACCGGTCGGCCTTGACCTCCAGCACCCGCATCCCGGCCCCGGGTTCGTCGAGGGCCGCCGCCAGTTCGCCGACCTCGATCTGGCGGCTCTCGACGTGGTAGGCGCGGCACAGCGCGCCCACGTCGACGTCGTGCGGGGTGCCGAAAACCCGTGACGACACGTCGGAGAACCGCGGGTCGCCCTGCTCGAGCAGTTCGAAGATGCCGCCGCCGTTGTCGTTGGAGACCACGATCGTCAGCCGGCGCGGCGTGGGCTCGGTGGGCCCGATCAGCAACCCGGAGCTGTCGTGCACGAAGGTCAGGTCGCCGATCAGCGCGACCGTGCGTGCCGGGGTGTCCGGCCCGCCGTGGCGTTCGTGGGCGAGGGCCGCGCCGATCGCGGTCGATACCGTGCCGTCGATGCCGGCGACGCCGCGGTTGGACCGCACCCGGATGCCGTGGGTGTCCAGGCCGACCAGCGCGGCGTCGCGGACCGGGTTGGACGCCCCGAGCACCAGTTGGTCGCCGGGCACCAGCGCGTCGGCCACCGCCGCCGCGACGTGCAGGCCGGTGGTCAGCGGGTGCGCCGCGAGCTGGCCGCGGACGGCGGCCAGGGCGTGCCGGTTGGTCTGCGCGCAGCGGTCCAACCAGGCCGGGTTGGGCGAGCCGGTGGTGACCGCCCGCGTCCCGGTGGCCTGCGAGTTGCCCGAGACGTCCGGCCAGCGCGGCCCGGTGGTCAGCGCGAACACCGGTACCTGCGGGTCGGCCAGCAGCGCCGACACCGGCCGGTGCAGGGTGGGACGGCCGAGCATGATCACCTGCTTGGGCCGCAGCAACGGCAGCGCGAGCGGGTGCAGCGGGTTAGGCACGGGCTGGCCAGAAAATGAAGTCGGCTCCGCGACCGTCGGCAGCTGGGCCAGGTTGGGCTGTGCGCCCGCGCCGTGCCCGGCGATGACGACCGTGTCGGGTGTCAGGTCGATGTCCAGCGGTTGGTCGAAGGTGACCGGCGGGGTGTAGGTCCACGGCCGCCCGCCCGGGCGGCCCGGCGGGGTCACCGCCTGGGGCTCGGGACCGGGGACCAGAGGTTCGCGCAGCGGGATGTCGAACTGCACGGGCCCGGCGTTGGCGGTGCGGGATCCGGTGGCGGCCGTCAGCACCCGGCAGGTGGCCGATCGCCAGGTGGCATTGAGCGCATCCAGCCGCTCGGGGGCGTCCTCGGCCAGCCCCAGGCTGATGGTGGCCCGCACCTGGGTGCCGAAGTAGCCCAGCTGCTCCATGGTCTGGTTGGCCCCGGTGCCCAGCAGTTCGTAGGGCCGGTTGGCCGACAGCACGATCAGCGGCACCCGGGCGTAGTTGGCCTCGATCACCGCCGGGCCGAGGTTGGCGACGGCGGTGCCGGACGTCATGGCGACGCACACCGGCGCGCCGGCGGCGATGGCCAGGCCGATGGCCAGGTAGCCGGCGGTGCGCTCGTCGATGCGGACGTGCAGGCGGACCCGGCCGGCGCGGTCGGCGTCCTGCAGCGCGAAGGCCAGCGGGGCGTTGCGCGAACCGGGGCAGAGCACCACGTCGCGGACGCCGCCGCGAATCAGCTCGTCAACGACGACGCGAGCCTGTGTCGTCGAGGGGTTCACTCCTACAGGGTGTCATAGCCCGCTGACGATGCCCGCCGCGCTGGGGCGGGAGGAGGAAGCGGGCGATCAACATAGGCCCTGTGTCATGCGCCCAGCGCGAGGCGGCTACTTGTGCTCGGCGAAGAACTTGAGCATGGCGGCGTTGACGGCGTCGGGCCGCTCGAAGAAGCCCAGATGGCCGGTGTCGGGGATCTGCACGTAGCGGCCGTTGGGCAGGGCGTCGGCGACCTCGCGGCCCAGGTACGGCGGCGTGAGCACGTCATCGGAGAAGCCGATCACCAGCACCGGCGTCGCGATGCTGCGGTAGGCGGTCAGCCGGCTGGTGTACGGCGCGACGTCGAGCTGGGCGCGCATGCCCGGGGTGGGCTTGACGGGCCAGGTGGAGAACATCGCGATCCAGTCGGCGACGGCGGTGTCGTCGTTGAGCGTCTTGCGGGAAAAGTTTTCCAGCAGGCGGATTTTCGCCTCGTATGCGGCCGGCAACGCGACGCCGGCGTCGGACAGCTCGGCCTCGGCGTCGCGGAAGAACTGCCGGGCCCGGTCCATGCGGCCGCGGGTGCCCATCAGCACCGCCGAGCTGACCAGCTCGGGCCGGGCCAGCATGAGCTCCTGGGTGATGAACGCGCCCATCGACATCCCGACGACGCGGGCCGGGGCCGCGTTCAGGCCTTCGATCAGCGCCGCGGTGTCATCGACCATGGTCTGCGTCGAGAAGCCCTCCGCGTTCTCGGTGGCGCCGATCCCGCGATTGTCGAAGGTGATGACGCGGTAGCCGGCCGACAGGAACGCGGGGACTTGATAGGGGTGCCAGGTGCGTCCGGCGCCGCCGTGGCCGGCGATAAAGACCACGGGCTCACCGGAGCCGCGGTCGTCGTAAGCCAGGTTGATCACCCGGACGACGGTACAAGCAACTGATGGCAGGCCTTGACCCGGTCGATCCACCACTGCCGCCGCTCCGGCGCCGCCCGCAGCGCGCGCAGCCGCTCCGGATCGGGCCTGACCGGCCCCACCGGCAGGGTCCCGTCGACGGGCTCGAGGGCGTCGGCGACGTCCTGCAGAAACAGCCCGCCGGTGCCCAGCCCGCAGGCGTGCCGAAGCTGCGGCAGGGCCGCGGCGGCGGTCAGGCCCGCGGCGATGCCCACCGCCGAATCCAGCGCGCTGGAGACCACCACCGGGATGTCGATCTGCGCGGCGATCGCCAGCATGGCCGAAATCCCGCCCAGCGGAGCAACTTTGAGCACCGCGATGTCGGCGGCGGCGGCACGGACCACGGCCAGCGGGTCGTCGGCCTTGCGGATGCTTTCGTCGGCGGCGATCGGCACCTCGACGCGGCGGCGCAGCGCCGCGAGTTCGGCGACCGTCGCGCAGGGTTGTTCGAGGTATTCCAGCGGGCCGTCGGCGGTCAACGCGGCGGCCGCGGCGACCGCCTCCTCGACGCTCCAGCCACCGTTGGCGTCCACCCGCACCGTCGGCACCAGTTCACGCACGGCGTTGACCCGGGCGACATCGTCGGCGAGGGTCTGTCCCGGCTCGGCGACCTTGACCTTGGCCGTGCCGGCCCCGGGGAAGCGGGCCAGCACCTCCGGCACGTCGGCGGCGGCCACGGCCGGCACGGTCGCGTTGATCGGCACGCGCTCGCGGCGGGTGGGCGGCGGCGTTCGGTAGGCGGCTTCGATACCCGCGGCCAGCCAGTGCGCGGCCTCGCGCGGCTCGTATTCGACGAAGGCCCCGAATTCGCCCCACCCGGCCGGGCCGTCGATCAGCGCGACCTCGCGGGTGGTGATGCCGCGAAACCGGACCCGCATCCGAAGCGCCACCACGTGCAGGCGGTCCAGCAGGTCCTCCAGCGTCGGCGTCACGCGCTGTAGACCCGGCGGCCCGCCAGATATGTCGCCCGCACCTCGAGGTCGGCGATCCGCTCGGGCGCGACGGCGCGCGGATCGGCCGAGAGCACCACCAGGTCGGCGTACTTGCCGACCTCCAGCGAGCCGATCACGTCGTCGGAGAACAGCTGCCAGGCCGCGTCGATGGTCTGCGCGCGGATCGCCTGCTCGACCGTCAGGCGTTCCTCGGGCCCGAGCACCCGGCCGCTCGGCGCCGTGCGGGTCACCGCGACGCTGATGTTGCGCAGCGGCTCCTCGGGCGTGACGGGCGGATCGTTGTGCAGCGAGATGCGCATCCCGGTGGCGACCGCGGATCCCGCGGGCATCCAACGACTTCCGCGCTCCTCGCCGAACAGGCCGTCGACGATCACGTCGCCCCAGTAGTGGATCTGGTCGACGAAGATGCTGCAGGTGACGCCGAGGTCGTGGGCGCGCTGCAGCTGCTCGGGCCGGATGGCGCCGACGTGCTCGAGGCGCAGCCGGTGGTCGTCGCGCGGGTGGCGTTTCAGGGCCTCCTCGTAGACGTCGAGAATGGTGTCCACACCGGCGTCGCCCTGCACGTGGCAGGCCATCGGCCAGCCGAGCGGGAAGTAGGAGCCGACGATCTCGTGCAGCTGCTCTTTGGTGTAGTTGGCGCAGCCGCACGACCCCGGCACGACGCCGATGATCCGGGTGGCTTCGGTGTCCAGGTAGGGAAAGGACAGGTCGATGTTGCCGATCCAGGGCGAGCCGTCGACCCAGATCTTGATGCCGACCTGGCGGGCCATGTCGTCGCCCTGCCCGGGGGTGGCGGCCGTCGACATCTGTGGGTTGGAGATCTCGTAGGTGCGCAACCGCACCGTCAGCCGCTCGCGCAGCTGGTCGAGCACCGGGCGGAAGTTCGGGTCGAACGCCATCTCCGAACAGGTGGTCAGGCCGGCGCGGTTGAGCCGGGCGCACTCGGCGAGCAGCATCCGCGGATAGTCGGCGAAGTCGATGGCCCCGCCCAGCAGCGGGAACACCGCGCCGGTTTCTTCGGCGGTGCCGTCGAGCTCGCCGTCGGCGTCGCGGCCGTATTTCGCGCCCTTGGGGTCGGGGGTGTCGCGGGTCAGCCCGTGCAGCTTGGCGGCATGCGAGTTGAAAAAGGCCTTGTGCCCGGAGTTGTGCATGATCACCAGCGGGCTGTCGGGCGCGATCTCGTCGAGCCAGCCGAGCGTGGGTTCCGGAAGGCCGTTCTGCAGCAGCGGATCCCAGCCGTTGAGGAAGGCGCCGTCGGACCCGCGGCGGGCGACCTCGGAGTGGATCGCCGCGACGACGTCGTCGGCGTCGCGCATGGTGACCGGGCGGATGTCGACGATGCGGTCCGACAGCGCGACCGCCTCCATCAACGGATGTCCGTGCGCCTCAACGAAACCCGGCATGACGCAGCCGTCACCGGAATCGACGGTCCGGGTGCCGGGGCCGGCGAGGTCGGCGACCTCGGCCCGGGTTCCGACGGCGATGATCCTGCCGTCGGCGATCGCGAGCGCCTCGGCGGGGCGCCGCTGCTCGTCGACGGTCAGGATGGTTCCGGTGACGACGAGATCTGCCTGCCCCATGGGGAGGGATCGTAGTGGCTGCCGGCGTCCAACAGGGCGCGGCTGACCCAAATTGCAACACGTTCTAGTCTTGCTCATGAGTCGCGTCGGCGACGATGCTTCAGCGATGTGATGAGGAGGAGCGGCGCCATGACAGCCGACCTGTTGCGCAACCCGACCCACAACGGCCACCTGCTCGTGGGCGCGCTAAAGCGCCACAAGACCAAGCCGGTGCTGTTCCTCGGCGACACCACGCTGACCGGTGGTCAGATGGCCGAGCGGATCAGCCAGTACATCCAGGCGTTCGAGGCGTTGGGCGCGGGCACCGGCGTCGCCGTCGGCCTGCTCTCGCTCAACAGGCCCGAGGTGCTGCTGATCATCGGCGCCGGCCAGACCCGCGGCTACCGGCGCACCGCGCTGCACCCGCTGGGCTCGCTGGACGACCACGCCTACGTGCTGAACGACGCCGGCATCAGCTCGCTGATCATCGACCCCAACCCGATGTTCGTCGAGCGGGCGCTGGCCCTGCTGGAGAAGGTGCCCGGGCTCAAGCAGATCCTGACCATCGGGCCGGTGCCCGAGGCGCTCAGTGGGGTGGCGGTCGACCTGGCGGCCGAGGCGGCCAAGTACGACCCGCAGCCGCTGGTGGCCGCGGACCTGCCGCCGGATCAGGTCATCGGCCTGACCTACACCGGCGGCACCACCGGCAAACCCAAGGGCGTGATGGGCACCGCGCAGTCGATCTCCTCGATGACCCAGATCCAGCTCTCGGAATGGGAGTGGCCGGAGGAGCCGCGGTTCCTGATGATCACCCCGCTGTCGCACGCCGGCGCGGCGTATTTCCTGCCCACGCTGATCAAGGGCGGCGAGATGCACGTGCTGCCCAAGTTCGACCCGGCTGATGTGCTGAAAACCATTGAGGAGAAACGCATTACGGCCACTTTCCTGGTGCCGTCGATGCTGTATGCGCTGATGGACCACCCGGACTCGCACACCCGCGACCTGTCGTCGCTGCAGACCGTCTACTATGGCGCCTCGGCGATCAACCCGGTGCGCCTGGCCGAGGCGATTCGCCGGTTCGGCAAGATCTTCGCCCAGAACTACGGGCAGTCCGAGGCGCCGATGGCCATCACCTACCTGGCCAAGAACGAGCACGACGAGAAGCGGCTCACCTCCTGTGGGCGCCCAACGCTTTTCGCCCGCGTCGCGCTGCTGGGCGAGGACGGCAAGCCGGTCCCGCAAGGCGAGCCGGGCGAAATCTGTGTCAGCGGGCCGCTTTTGGCGGGCGGGTACTGGAATCTGCCCGAGGCGACGGCCGAGACGTTCAAGGACGGCTGGCTGCACACCGGCGACATGGCCCGCGAGGACGAGGACGGCTTCTACTTCATCGTCGACCGGGTCAAGGACATGATCGTCACCGGCGGCTTCAACGTGTTCCCGCGCGAGGTCGAGGATGTCGTCGCCGAGCACCCGGCCATCGCCCAGGTGTGCGTGGTCGGCGCGCCCGACGAGAAGTGGGGCGAGGCCGTCACCGCGGTGGTGGTGTTGCGTTCCGACGCGCCCCGCGACGACGCGTCGATCGAGAAGATGACCGCCGAGATCCAGGCCGCGGTCAAGGACCGCAAGGGCTCGGTGCAGTCGCCCAAGCGGGTGGTGCTCGCCGACTCGCTGCCGCTGACCGGGCTGGGCAAGCCGGACAAGAAGGCCGTGCGCGCGCAGTTCTGGGAGGGCGCGGCCCGCTCGGTGGGCTAGGCGATAGCGGCGAGCGTGAAACTAACTTCACACTCGCGTCCGAACGTGCAAGTAGCTTCACGCTCGCGTCCAAACGTAACGAGTCAGCGACTCACCCCCGCGACCAGCAGGTCGAGCATGCGCCCGGTCTGCTCCGGTGAACCGCTGACCAAGAAGATGCCGATCAGGCTGGACACCACGTCGTCGGCCTGCACGTCGGCGCGCAGGCTCGCGTCGTCGGCGCCGGCCCGCAACAGCGACTCGACGGCACCCACGATGCTGTCGCGAGTCTGGCTGGGCGCAAGCGCACCCGAGTCGAAGATCGCCTGCAGGGACTCGGCCATGCCGCGCTTGGCGGCGACGAAGCTCGCGTAGCGGTCCATCCAGCGGCGCAGCGCCGTCTTGGGCGGATGGCGCTCGAGCAGGTGCTCGGCGGCCGCGGCCACCTCGGCGAGCTCGGCGCGGTAAATGGCCTCGACGAGCGCCTCCCGGTTGGGGAAATGGCGGTACAACGTGCCGATCCCCACCCCCGCGTCGCGGGCGATCGACTCGAGCGAGACCGCCGCGCCGTGCGCGGTGAACGCCGCGGTGGCCGCCGCCAGCAGCCGTTCGCGATTGCGGCGCGCGTCCGACCTTGCTGACGATGACGAGGTCGTCGGGGTAGGGGGCCAGTGCCGCGTGGATCCGGCGGTTCACCTCGCCGGGTCCGTAGAACGACGCGGTGTCGATGTGGTTGACGCCCAGTTCGATCGCGCGACGCAGCACCGCGGCCGCGTCGTCGGCGGTCGTCGCCTCGAACAGTTGCATGGCGCCGTAGCCCATGCGGGCGACGGGGGTCACGCCCAGAGTGCCGATGCCGCCGGGCCGGGGTTGGTCTGTCATGGTGCTCCTGAAGAGATCGGGTGACACACTGGTGAAAGCGGAGGGGCCTCCGCATTCATAGCGTAACAGAACCGGAGGAGCCTCCGCTTTGGTGGGAAGGTCGGACGCGCGCCGCAATCGCGAACGGCTGCTGGCGGCGGCCACCGCGGCGTTCACCGCGCACGGCGCCGCGG